>CAZFUK010000124.1:0-3195 GCA_964522005.1 uncultured Anaerolineales bacterium
CCTCCCGGGTGCAGCCCAGGCGGGGGGTGAGGGGGGCCGGGGTAGCGCGTGTCATAGGGCAGGCTTAGACCGGGTGGACGACGCTGTGCGCCAGGCGCGCCTGGGCGTCGGGGCGGTGGTAGCGCAGGGCGTAGAGCGCGCCAAAGTCTTCGAGCACGAAGGAGGCAGACACCGCGCCGTAGCGCGTCGCCTGGAGGGGGTCGCCTGTCTCCAGCCAGCCGACGAGGAAACCGCCGCAGAAGGCGTCACCTGCGCCGGTCACATCCCGAATCGCGGTCGGCACGGGCGGCGCGTGGTAGAAGCGGTCGGACGCCCGGTCGTAGACCAGGACACCCTGCCCCCCTTGCTTGAGGACGACGACACGCGGGCCGTGGGCGGCGAACCAGCGAGCCGCCTCCACTGCTGCCACGTCGCCCAGCAAGGGCGCGGTTTCGAGTTCACTGGGCAGGAAGAGGTCCACGCCGCCCAGCAACTCGGCCACGTCAGCGCGGCGGCTCGCCGTCATGTAGCGTTCGCCGGGGTCGAGGGAGACCAGTCCCCCGCGCTCGCGCAGGGCGTGGACGAGGCCGGCGTGGCCGTCCCAGTTCATCGGCGCGAGGTGGAACGCCTGGGCCAAGAGGTAGCTCGGCGGAATGTCGGCGGGCGTCAGCCACAGCGGCCGATAGACCTCGTCCTCCTGGTCGGCGTCGGCCTGGTGATAGGTGAGGAGGTCGGGGGGAACGGGCAGGCCCAGGCGGCCAAAGTGGAAGGCGGGGTCGCCCTCGACGCGGCCGCCGTGGGGGTGGTGGGCGAAGAAGGTTCTCATCTCGGCGTCGCTGGCGAGCCAGTGGACGCCCGCCGTGTCCAGCCCCGCCTCGGCGGCCTGCTCCAGCCAGGCGCGGGGGTAGTTCTGGCCGACGCGGCCGACCAGGCCGACCGACGCGCCCCAGACGGCCGCGCCGACGGCGGAGTACAGGGCGTTGCCCCCACACTGGCGCAGGGTCACCTGACCCTGCGCCGAGATGAGGTAGTCCATGCGGAGGCCGCCGAAAAAGACAAGGTTGGGCGAGGTCATGCCTCTCGGATGACGCGCGTTTCCATGACAAGGTTGAGAATCTTGTAGACCAGCTTGGCGACGATGAAGTCCGAACTGTGGGACGTGGGGTTGGGGGCTAGCTCCACCACGTCGAAGCCAATCACGCGGCCGTGCTGGGTCACGGTGCGAATGATGTCGAGGACCTGCCGCCAGGTGAGGCCGTCCGGTTCGGGGGTGCCGGTGGCCGGGACGAGCGACGGGTCCAGGCCGTCCACGTCCACGGTGAGGTAGACGGCCCGGCCCGCGACGGCCTCGGCCAGGGCCTGGAGGTGCGCCCCGCCGCCCGTATGAACATCGTCGGCAAAGAAGACGGTCACGCGGTCGGGGTGGGCGGCGATAAAGTCGGCCTCCTCCTGGCTGATGGAGCGGATGCCGAACTGGACCACCGGCGCGATGTCCACCAGCCGCCGCGCGATACAGGCGTGGGAGTAGGGGGTGCCCTCGTAGTCGGCGCGCAGGTCGGCGTGGGCGTCAATCTGGACGATGACGAAGTCGCCCAGCGCACGGTGCAGCCCGCGCCCCACCCCCACCGAGACGGTATGCTCGCCCCCCAGCCCGACGACAAGCTTGCCCAGCGCCGCGTACTCGGACACGGCCGCCTCAATGGTGTTGACCGTGGCTTCCGGGCCGCTGAGGTCGGGCGCGAGGGACGGCAGGGTGTGGACGCCGTAGTCGAAGACCGGCTCGCGGCCAAACTCGCGGTCGTAGAGTTCGATCTGGGCCGAGGCGCGCAGGATGGCGTCGGGGCCGTGGGCCGTGCCGTGGCCGTAGCTCACCGTGCCCTCGTAGGGCAGGGGCAGAATCACGGCCTGGCAGTCCTCGAAGCCGGTGTCTTCGGGCGGCAGGCCCAGGAAGTTGGCCGGCGGGCGGAAGGCGTAGGGCATGGCTAGTCCTGAGCCTCGCTCGTCTCGACATCCAGCGACGAGCGGCCCACGGCGACCCCGCCGGGCTGCTGGCGGGCGGCCTCTGGAATCTCGGCCGCGTCGTCTGGGCGGTACTGCTCATACGCCTGCTGGAGCGCGGCCAGCATCTCGACACGGCGGTCGTAGAGCCGCTTGAGCGGGCGCGGGCCGCGCTTCGCCAGGGCGTAGGCGGTCAGGATGGGGAAGGCGATGGTCGAGTCTACATAACAGACGACCGAGTCGGGGAGCTGCTCCGGGTCCACCTTGCCCCAGGTCATGGCTTCGCTGGGCGTCGCGCCGGAGAGGCCGCCGGTGTCGGGGCGGGCGTCGGTGAACTGGAGGAAGTAGTCGTGGCCCTTCTCCGGGATGCCCATGACCTCCTGAATCTGCGGCTCGGTCTGGAGGATGAAGTTCTTGGGGCTGCCGCCGCCCAGGATGATGACCGCGCTCTTGCCGCCCCGGTGCTTGGCGTCGTAGACGATGCCGGTCGTCTCGTTGACGTCACCCTCCACGTCGAAGCGCAGCTTGTTGCCCGCCATCGCCAGCGCGGCGACGTTCATGCCAATGGTCGAGTCGCCGGGGCTGGAGGTGTAGAGCGGCACGCCGGCCTCGTAGGCCGCCGTCAGAACCGACACGTAGGGCGTGCCCAGGGCGCGCTCGCGCTCGCGGGTGTACTTGCCCAGGTGGTAGTGGAGTTCAGCCGTGGTCATCTGGCGTTGGAACTCTGGCCCTTCCAGGCAGCGGCGCAGGAAGGCGTCCGACTTGAGCAGCACGTCCTGGTCGAAGACGATGTCATAGATGCGGATGATGTGCTCCTCGCGCAGCCGGTAGTCGTCCACGTAGGGCGAGGTCTGGAAGAGTTCGAAGCCCAGGCTGCGGTGCATGTCGTGGTACAGGTTGGCGCCCGTGGACACGATCCAGTCCACGAAGCCGGCGCGGATGAGCGGGACGAGGGCGGCCGTGCCCAGGCCCGTCGGCGTGATGGCCCCGGTGAGGGTCAGGCCGACGGTCACGTCGGGTTCGAGGATTTTTTCGACAAAGATTTGCGCGGCCTCGCGGAGGCGGGCGGCGTTGTAGGCGTAGAAGTAGTGATCCACCAGGTCCACGACGGTGGTAATCGCGCCGATGGGACGTGGGTCGAGTTTGCGTCCGAGGGACATAAGCCTCCTAGGGGAACGAAGGACGGAGGACGGAGGACGAAGGCCGAAAGCGGAAGGC
>CAZFUK010000124.1:3295-11483 GCA_964522005.1 uncultured Anaerolineales bacterium
CCTCCTAGGGGAACGAAGGACGGAGGACGGAGGACGAAGGCCGAAAGCGGAAGGCGGAAGGCAGAAGGCAGAAGGCGGAAGGCGGAAGGCGGAGGGATGGCTCTATTTAACTTTTCGTCCGTCGTCCTTCGTCTTCCTCCGTCCTCCGTCCTCCGTCCTCCGTCCTTCGTCGTCTTCCGTCCTTGGTCGCTACAGCAGCACGGCGGCGGTAATCACGGTCGTCCAGCGGCCTTGCTCGTCGCCGACGGCGGATACGGCAATGGAGGTGGTGTCTACAATGTGGCCGCCGACGCGGTACTGCTCGCGGCGCTCCAGGTAGTCGCGGTCGAGGTCAAAGGGAACGCCCAGGACGGTCGCCAGCATGCCGGCGGCCAGGTCCTCGGCATAGTCCCCCGCTTCTTGCTCGGTCTGCCCGAAGGAGTGGTGCTCGGACAGGTAGCCGTACATGTTGGGGTCGGCGGGGAGGGAGACGCCGATCGAAGCGGTGACGACGCGGCGCGGCTCGTTGCTCGCCTGCTCCGACAGCACGACAAACACGACCTCCCCCGGTTCGACGGCCATCAGCCCTTGCTCGCGTGGAATAATGCGGCAGCCGGGAGGAAAAATGGAGGAGACGCGCACCAGGTTCAAATGGGCGATACCTGCGTCTCGCAACGCCATCTCGAAACTCGTGAGCTTCTCACGGTGGACACCGACGCCCCGAGTCAGGAACAGCTTGCGGGGGACAAATCGCATTTTGGGTAGCTCCTTCTGAAGGGTCACGCAGGCACGGTGCGGGGTGGAAAGGCCGGTCCACGCGCCTAGACAGTTAGGAAACCCGCCCCCCGGTGGGGAAACGGGTTTCAGGGAATCAGGGAACCACGCCCTCGATAGCCGAGGCTGGACATTTTACCTATGAATCATGCCCTCATATCCGGCCCCTGTCAAGTTAGCTTACTCCCCCCGGCTGTTGCGGATGACCACGTTCTTGTAACCCGCCGTCATCAGGATGCGGCGCAGTTCCTGGCCGGCCTTGTCCTCCGCCAGCCGCAGGATGTCGCGGTCCAGGGCCAGCGTCTGCGCGCTCAGCCGCGTCTTTTGCTGCGCCTCGCCCAGCATCGCCCCGCCGTGGTCCTCGCAGCCGGGCAATAAGGCGGGCGGCTTTTGCTCGGCCACAATCCGGCTGTTGACCTCGTCGCGCTCGATGCCCAGCAGTTCGGCCTGGGGCAGGGTGATCGTGACGGTCGCCAGATCGGGCAGTCCGTCGTTGGTCACGCTGACCTGGGCCGGCGTGACCTTCGCCAGGTCAATGCCGGCTTTGACGTTGTAGTAGGCCAGGTAGGTCAGCTTCTCGGTGCACACGCCCCTCAGCCCGCTCACGCGTGTGACATCGGTATCGGTGGCGATGTTCATGGTGATGGTCTGGAGTTTGGCCTCCGCCTGGATGGCGTTGAGCACGGTGGGGCCGCTCTTGATGGTGGGGGTGACGGTGGGCATGGGGCCAAACAGGGACGGGAGGAGACCCGACCAGGGCGCGCGGCCCGCCGCCAATAGGCCCCCACCCGCGACAACCAGGCCAATGACTACGCCAATCACCAGGGTAATCGCGGCGAGGCCGAGGCCGCAGCCCCTCCGTACCGCCCCGCCCGCGTCTGAGTTGCTTGAGTACGTCATACCGTTGCTTCCTGCTCCCCCTTCAGGGCGCGGTTGTCGCCAGGCGACGGCCCGACTAGAATTAGACTACCTCTCTCCGTTGCAGTCTTGCGCACGTCTTCGGTAGACCGTCCGATTCACAAGGAGTTTGCCATGACCGTTCACTGCCGCACGGCCCTGCTCCGCCCCCTCCTGCTGCCCCTCGTCGCGCTCCTGGCGCTCGCTCTCTCGGCCTCGTCGCCGGCCGTCCTCGCCGACCACACTCCGACCCCCACCAGCGTCGCCATCGCCGGCAGCCTCCAGAGCGAACTCGGCTGTCCGGGCGACTGGCAGCCCGACTGCCGCACCACCTGGCTGACCTACGATGACGCCGACCAGGTCTGGCAGGGCGCGTGGACCGTGCCCGCCGGCAGTTGGGAGTACAAAGCCGCCCTCAACGGCGGCTGGGACGAAAACTACGGCCAGAACGCCACGCCCGGCGGCGCCAATATCCCCCTGACGCTCGACGCCCCGACCCGCGTCAAATTCTATTATAGTCATAAGACTCACTGGATCACAGACAATAAGAGCAAGGTAATTGCCACCGTCCCTGGCAGCTTCCAGAGCGAACTCGGCTGTCCAGGCGACTGGCAGCCTGACTGCCTGCGGTCCTGGCTCCAGGACCCGGATGGTGACGGAACCTATACCTTCTCGACCACGGCCCTGCCGGCCGGTAACTACGAGGCCAAGGTCGCTATCAACGAAGGTTGGGACGAGAACTACGGTGAGGGCGGCGCCCCCGGCGGCTCCAACATCGCGTTCACCGTCCCCACCAACAACAAGGAAGTCTTCTTCAGCTACAACGCCATGACCCACGTTCTCACCATCTCCGTCGCGGGCGCGCCCCGGGGCAACCTCAGCCAGGCGCGGGCGTATTGGGTAGACCTCGACACGATTGCCTGGCAGGTACCCAACCCGGCCACGGCGACCGTCAAGCTGTACTACGACCCGAACGGCGGGCTGACCGTGACACCCGAAGGCGTGACGGGCGGCCAGTCCATCACCCTGCGCTACGACCCGGCCGGCCTGAGCCAGGCTGTGCGCGACAAGTTCCCCCATCTCGCCAACCTGCCCGCGTTCAAGATACCGGGCCTCACGCGCGAGCAGGCCGCCGCCAGTCTCAAGGGGCCGATCGCGGTCGCGGCGGTGGACAACGCGAGCAATCCCGTGGACGCCACCTCGCTCCAGATTCCGGGCGTGCTGGACACCCTGTTTACCTACACGGGCGAGCTGGGTGTGGTCTACCAGGGCGCGGTCCCGACGCTGCGCGTGTGGGCGCCCACGGCTCGCTCGGTCAAGCTCCACGTCTATGACACGTCCACCTCGACCGCCGACACGGTAGTCCCGATGACCCCTGACCCGAACACAGGCGTGTGGAGCGCGACCGGGACCGCCAGTTGGACCGGCAAGTACTACCTGTACGAGGTCGAGGTGTTTGTGCGGACGACGGGCCGCGTCGAGACCAACCTGGTCACCGACCCGTACTCGCTCAGCCTGTCCCTGGACAGCCGCCGCAGCCAGATCGTTAACCTGGCCGACGCCAGCCTCAAGCCGGCCGGCTGGGACAGCCTGCGCAAGCCGCCGCTGGAGCAGTTCGAAGACATCGTCCTCTACGAGCTGCACATCCGCGACTTCAGCGCGTCCGACTCGACGGTCCCCGCTGCCTATCGCGGCACCTATAAAGCCTTCACCGTCGCGCAGTCCAACGGCATGCAGCACCTGGCGCGGCTGGCGCGGGCCGGGCTGACCCACGTTCACCTGCTGCCCGCCTTCGACATCGCCACGATTGAGGAGAACGCGGCGCAGCGCCGCGAGCCTGACCCGGCTGTGCTGGCGTCGTTCCCGCCCGACTCGGACCAGCAGCAGGCCTATCTCGAACAGTTCCGTGACACCGACGCCTTCAACTGGGGCTACGACCCGTACCACTACACCGTGCCGGAGGGCAGCTACTCCACCAACCCCGACGGCCCCACGCGCATTGTCGAGTACCGCGAGATGGTCCAGGGGCTGAACCAGGCCGGGCTGCGGGTGGTCATGGACGTGGTGTACAACCACACCAACGCCAGCGGCCAGGCCGAGAAGTCGGTGCTGGACAAGATCGTGCCGGGCTACTACCACCGCCTCAACGCTTCTGGCAACATCGAGCGGAGCACGTGCTGCGAGAACACGGCCACTGAGCACAACATGATGGAGAAGCTCATGGTCGACTCGCTGGTCACCTGGGCCAAGTTCTATAAGGTGGACGGCTTCCGCTTCGACCTGATGGGCCACCACATGAAGCGCAACATGTTGCGCGTGCGCGAGGCCCTCAACGCCCTCACGCCCGCCCGCGACGGCGTAGACGGCTCGAAGATTTACCTCTACGGTGAGGGCTGGAACTTCGGGGAGGTGGCCGACAACGCGCGCGGGGTCAACGCCACGCAGTTGAACATGGCGGGCACAGGTATCGGCACGTTCAGCGACCGCCTGCGCGACGCCGTGCGTGGTGGCGGGCCGTTCAGCGGTCTACAGGACCAGGGCTTCGCCACCGGCCTGTTCTACGACCCCAATGGGACGGCGCAGGGCACGACCGCCGAGCAGCGTACCCGTCTGCTGTACTACAGTGACCTGGTACGGCTGGGG
Organism: uncultured Anaerolineales bacterium; assembly: GCA_964522005.1. Taxonomy (GTDB): domain Bacteria; phylum Chloroflexota; class Anaerolineae; order Epilineales; family JAHCIE01; genus JAHCIE01. The sequence continues at coordinate 7,589 of CAZFUK010000124.1, forward strand.
CTGGCGGGCAACCTGGCGACCTACCAGATGACCGACGCCAGCGGCGCGACGGTGAGCGGCGCGCAGATTCGCTACGGCGGCGGGCCGGCGGGCTACGCCCTGGACCCGCAGGAGACGATTAGCTACATCGAGGCCCACGACAACGAGACGTGGTTCGACGCGGTGCAGTTGAAGGCGGCGGCGACAGACACGCTGGCCGACCGCGTGCGCATGGACCAGATGGGTCTGAGCCTGGTCATGCTCGGCCAGGGCATCCCCTTCTTCCAGGCGGGCCAGGACCTGCTGCGCTCCAAGTCCATGGACCGCAACAGCTACAACTCCGGCGACTGGTTCAACCGCCTGGACTGGTCGTACACCTCGAATAACTGGGGCGTGGGTCTGCCGCCGGCCGGCGACAACCGCAGCACGTGGCCCATCATGCAGCCCCTCCTGGCGAACGCGGCCCTCAAGCCGACGCGGGCCGAGATTACGCAGACCACAGCGGTCTTCCAGGACTGGCTGCGGCTGCGCAAGAGTTCGCGGCTCTTCCGCCTGGGCAACGCCGCCGACATCCAGGCCCACGTGAAGTTCCTCAACACCGGCCCTAATCAGACGCCCGGCCTGGTCGTCATGCACCTGGACGACACCGTCGGGGCGGACATTGACCCGCGCTACGAGCACATCGTCGTGCTGTTCAACGCCCAGGATGAGGCCGTCACCTTCACGGCGGCTCAGTTCGCGAGCCAGCCCATGCGGCTGCACCCGATCCAGGCGACGGGCGCTGACCCTGTGGTGAAGACGGCGCGCTACGACCAGGCGAGTGGGGCGTTTACCATTCCCGCCCGCACGACGGCTGTGTTTGTCTCCGCGCCTGAAGCGGGCTTCGTCTGCGACCCCAGCAACCCCGCCCACGTCTGCAACGGCATGGTCGTGGTGCGCGCCTACCTTGACCTGGGCTGCGACGGCTTCTTCAACCGGGGCACGGACTGGCCGCTGGCCGGTGCGAGCGTCACAGCGCGCCTGCCCGACGGCAGCGTCCGCACCGGCGTCGCCGACGCCAACGGCAACATCCTGCTCACCGGTATCAACATGGTCGCCAACGAGCAGTTGGAGCTTGAGCTAACCGACGCGCCGACGCCGACGTGGGTGCAACAGGCAGGCTTCGGCCTCCAGGCCTGCCCCAGTTCGCCCAGCCGGGTCACGCTGTTGGGCAGCAACTTCGGGCTGTTCCGCGTGGCGTTTGTGGACTTCCGCCAGTCGTTCGCCGGGCGGTAGTCTTGATGCCTCAGACCTGACAGGTCTTGGAGACCTGTCAGGTCTGACTATGCCAGTTCGAGTGGTGGAGCCTATGGCAGTGGACAACAGGGTGATTGAGTCGGAGCGGCTGCTGCTCATCTCGATGAGCGCCGCCTTTCTGGAGGCTTCGCTGGTCGGGGATGAGGCGCGCACCGCGAACGTGATGGGCCTGACTATCCCGCCCGAGTGGCTGGCGACGCGCTGGCTGATGGACATTCGGCTCAAGCAGTTGCAGGCCGATCCCTCCCTCCAGCCGTGGCTGCTGCGGGCCATCGCCCTGCGCCAGACCGGCGAGATGATCGGACACATCGGCTTCCACAGCCGGCCGGGCGCGGATTACCTCCGCGACATCGCGCCGGGCGGCGTCGAGATGGGCTATACGGTCTATCCCCCGTTCCGTCGCCAGGGCTACGCTCGCGAGGCCTGCGCGGCCTTGCTCGATTGGGCATACCGCGAGCACGGGGTGACGCGCTTCGTCCTGAGCATCCGCCCTGACAACCTACCGTCGCTGAGAATCGCCGAGCGTCTGGGCTTCCACAAAGTCGGCTCCCAGGTGGACGAGGACGATGGGCCAGAGGATGTCTACCTGCGCGAGATACTGTAAGAGGATAGGAGATCTTAATGCCAGGGGGAGAGGTAATCACGACGGTGGAGGAGTTGAAGGGCTGGGTGGGCAAGGAGATAGGGGTGAGCGACTGGCTGGAGATTACCCAGGCGCGGGTGAACCAGTTCGCCGACGCCACCGACGACCACCAGTTTATCCACGTGGACCCGGAGCTGGCCGCGCAGACGCCCTTCGGCGGGACGGTCGCGCATGGCTTTCTGACGCTCTCGCTCATGGTCCCGTTGCAGGCCGGGCTGAAGGGGGTGCGGCTGGCACTGCCGGTGCGCATGGGCGTCAACTACGGGCTGAACCGCGTCCGCTTCCCCGCGCCCGTCCGCGTCGGCAAGCGGGTGCGGCTGCGCTCGACCCTCCAGGCGGTGGAGGAGGTCGGCGGCTCAGTGGTCCAGTTGACCTACGCCAACGTGGTGGAAATCGAGGGTGAGGCCAAGCCGGCCTGCGCGGCCGAGTGGGTGGTGCGCCTGTACTTGTAAGGCGCCTCTCTCCCTATGCCCTATCCCCTGTTCCCTGTCCCCTGTTCCCTGTCCCCTGTTCAAGGGCAGGGCGACAGGGCCGGGACCTGCTGGACGCCTTCGTCGGCGAGGACCCGCTCGTCGGGGTCGGTGGCGAGGCCCCGAGGCGCGAAGGGGAGCGTCACCCGCACCCGAGTGTCCTTGGCGCCGCGCAGGGGAACGCTCAGCGTCTGGCCCCGGCCATCGCCTGTGGCCAGAATCTCGAAGTCCGTGGGGTAGGTCAGGCCGTTGATCTGGCAGACCTGGACATCCAGAGAGTAGACCCCGTCGGTGCGCTGCACATCCCAGTTGACGTCGAGGCGGGGCAGGCCCGCCTGGTCCAGCCAGCGCTGGAAGAATGGCGTCAGGTCCTGGCCGGAGACCTCGTTGAACACGGCTTCAAACTCGGCACGGCTGGCAGTGCGGTTCTTGTAGCGCTCGAAGTACAGCCGTAGGCCGTTAAAGAACGCCTCGTCGCCAATCTGGCGGTGGAGCATGTGCGCGACCCAGGCGCCCTTCTGGTACGAGTCGGGCGCGAACAGGGCGGCGGCGGGCGGGTCGCCCAGCGGGTAGTCGGTCTGGTGCTGGACCAGCCCGGTCTCGATCTCGTTCATCGTCCGCGCCAGCGCCTCGGGCGCGTCGTTGCGGCGTTCCCAGAGCGTGGTGAAGTAGGTGGCGAAGCCCTCGTTACGCCAGATGTCGGCCCACGACCCCAGGCTGACCAGGTCACCAAACCACATGTGCGCCATCTCGTGGACGAGGACGCTCTCGTTGAGCATCTGGTCGCTGAGCAGGACGATGGACTGGGTTTCGAGGGAAGCGCCGCGCAGGCTCACCGTGGCGTAGCCAAACTCGTCATACGGGTACGGTCCGAGCTTCTCGCTGAACCAGTCCAGGGCCGCGCCCGTATTGGCGAAGAGGCGTTCCAATTCTGGGCGGCGGTTGGAATAGACATAATGGCGCAGTGGGATGCCCCTGGGCGAGCGGCCCTCCAGCCGGTCGTAGGGTGCGGCCATGACGGTCGCCAGGTAGGGGGCCATGGGCTGGCGCATCTCCCAGACGTAGAGGGCGCCGTTGGGCGTCTGGCGGGTTTCGACCAGCACGCCGTTGGCCGCGACGACGAGGGGGGGCTGGACGGTAATCTCGAAGCGGAAGCGGGCCTTGTCCAGCGGGTGGTCGTTGGCGGGGAACCAGGCGCGCGCGCCGTCCGGCTCGCTGATGGCGAATATGGTGCCGTCGCGCGGGACTTGTAGCCCGACCTCCGCGAAGGACACGAAGCGCGACGGGATGGGGCGGATGGGGCCGCTGTAGTCTATCCTCAGCGTGAAGCTCTCGCCCTGGCGCACGGGTTGCGGCAGGTTGAGGGTCAGCTTGTTGTCGCCATAGGCGGTTTGAACCGGCGAGCCATTGACGGTCACGCTGCGCAACTCAAAGCCATCCACCAGGTCCAGGCTCAACTGCCCCAGGCGGTCGAGCGTGCTCGCCGCCGCGATAACGACGCTGCCGC
>CAZFUK010000125.1:0-6499 GCA_964522005.1 uncultured Anaerolineales bacterium
GCCGGGCGACGGGGTCGGGCGCGCCGACGGCCTGAAAGACGCGGGTGGAGAAGGCGGTCAGGTCAGGGGCAGAGAAGGTGAGCATGGGGAATCTCCCACTACTTGACGGTTAGCGTCCCCACCATCGTGTCGTGGCCCGGCACGTGGCAGTAGTACCTGTACGTTCCTGGGTCGAGCGCGGGCAGTTGCAGTGTCTCACTCTTGCCCGGCGCGATGCCGCGCAGGCTATTCGTCCAGTCCTTCGGCAGGCCCACATCCCCCGCCTTGTCGCCCGCTGGGGGCAGGTCAAAGATGAGCGAGTGCTCCAGGGCGCCGGTATTCTTAAAGTTGACCGTCAGCGGCTTGCCCGCGTCGGCGGTCACGGCGGTCTCCACAAAGGCAATATCCTTGCCGCTGATGCTCAGACCGGCTCCACCGGCCGGGGCTGCGCTGGTAGAGCCTGTGTTATTCTCGCTACCCCCGCACGCGGCCAGGACCGCCAGCAGTGCCACCACGCTTACCACCATCCAACTCCGTCGCAAACCCATAACCCTCAGTCCTCCAGTAGTCAGTAGTCAGTAGGGAATACAGAATACGCATTACGCAATACGGAATACGCATTACGCAATACGGAATACGCATTACGCATCACGTCAACTCTTCGTCGTGCGCCGCCACTGGTTGTTGATGAGGCGGTAGTAGCGCGTCTCGCGTTGCAGGCCGTGGGAGGTCAGCACGTCTACGTTGGCCTGGACCAGGTCGGTGTCCACAAACCGAAAGTCGCGTAGGGTAACTGACTTGACCTCCTTGCCCATGGTCTCAAACTGCTTCTCCAGGTCACGCCGCCAGGGCGCAGGGGCCGCCAGGTCTATGCTCGACGCGAAGAGTTGGCGGTTGCCGCTCTGCCAGGCCCAGGTCTCAATGTCCAGGGCGGCTTGCAGGTCGGTGCGGGCGGCGGTGTTAGCGCGCTGGAAGCGTCCGACCGCGAAGCCGCCGATGCCGGCCGCCGCTAGAATGAGCACGCCCAGCAGCAGCCCCAGGAAAATCCTGCCCCAGGGCACCCGTCGGCGGGGTTTTTCCGGCCGCCCCCCCTGGACCTCGTCGCTCTCGTCGTCGTGAAATTCCCAATTCAAACTTGGATGACTCATACGTCCCCAACTTCTAGTTTATAGTAGTATAGCACGGAGCGGGCCGGGACGAGAAAGTTGTGCTGACGCCGCCGATTGAAATCGGGGCTAAGAAGCCTGCGGCTGAGCGTCCGCCTACGCGGACGAGGGGATGGCGGCGTCCCTGAAGAGGAACGCACGGCGCAACGCCCCCTTCAGGCCCGACTTCAGTCGGTGCGCTACTCGGTTTAGGTTTGCCCTTGCCCCTCAACCGGCGTATACTCACGGCGCGGCGTCGCCCGGGTATCGCGCGATGCTCGCCCATCCTCTGTCTGGAGTGACCTATGCGTCCATGCCGACCCCTTCTCGCCCTGCTCGTCCTCGTCCTGCTCAGCCTGAGCGGCCCCGGACTGGCGCGGGCGCAAGACCCCGTCACGTCCGCCCGTGAAGACCCGACAGGCATGTCGTTCATCAGCAGCCTGCGCGCCCGGAGCTACGGCGGCGGCGAGATCGAGCGGGTGCGCGTCCTCGGCGAGACGCCCGACTTCACCCGCTACCTGATTCGCTACCCGAGCGATGGCCTGACCATCCAGGGCTTTATGAACGTGCCCAAGGGCGTCGAGCCGCCCTACCGCGTCGTGGTGGTGGCCCACGGGTACGTCAACCCCGACGCCTACCCGCTCCTGCCGTACACCACGCCCTACGCCGACGCCCTGGCGCGGGCCGGCTTCCTCGTCGTCCACCCGAGCTACCGGGGTCACACCGGCTCCGACGATGGGCCGAACCCCTTCCGCGCCGGCTATACCATTGACGTCCTCAACCTGGTCGCCCTGCTCAAGCAGCAGCCCGACGTGCGCCCCGACGCCATTGGCCTGTTCGGCCACAGCATGGGCGGCGAGGTGACCATCAAGGCGCTGGTCGTGCGGCCCGAGGACATCCGCGCCGCCGTCCTCTACGGCGCGATGGGCGCGGACGCCTGGGAGAACTGGAACCTGATCAACTGGAAGTGGGCGGGTGGCTGGTTCCTGTTCGACGGCCCGTTCAGCCCGTGGCGCGACCGGGACGCCTTTGCCCTGGCCTCGCCCGGCAACTACCTGGACCTGGTCCAGTCGGCGGTCCAGATTCACCACGGCACGGCCGACGACACGGTGCCCTTCGCCTGGTCGTCCAACCTGGCAGAGGCGCTGCGCGAGCACGGCAAGGAGGTCGAGTTTTACGCCTATCGCGGCGCGCCCCACAGCTTCTGGACCGGGAGCGTGGCCTACAACCTGCTCATGCAGCGTTCCATAGCCTTCTTTGACGCCCACCTGGCACAATAGACCCACTCACCCACGTAAAGAACAGCCGCTCCGGAGACACAGAGGGGCACGGAGGCTTATGCCAGTCTATCGTTTGTGATGCAGGCTAATCGAGGAGCGCAGCATGGCGAAGGTCAATTACGAGTGGCAAGTGGGGGAGACGGATTGGGACGACGACACGGAGGCCCTGGGCTATGAACCGACGCCGACGCGGCCCGCGCCCGCGCCTCGGCTCAGGCGCCTGCCCCGCCGGCTGGTCTGGCTGAGCAGCGCGGCCGCGCTGGCCCTGCTGGCCGTCGTCGGCTGGCGGCTGTGGCAGGGCTACCAGGACGGCTTCACCCGCGTGCGGCGCGACATCCAGGCCACCAGCGACCTTGAAGCCTGGGCCTGGCTCAACCGCGACAACCCGCTGGGCGATAGCCTCGTCTCGGCCAACGCCTCGGCCGGCTGGCGCACCCGCGCGGTGTGGATTGACAGTCGGCTGCGCGAGTGGGCGGGCGACAACATGACCACGCCCCAGGTCGAGTTAACTGACCTCGAACTGAAGGGCAACCTGGCCCTGGTCAAGGCCAATGTCACGCTGGCTGAGACTGCCACCGACTTCAACGCCTACTCCGAGATGCGCTTCTACGAGCGCGGCGACGATGGCGTCTGGCGGCGCACCAGCCCCGACCCGGGCTTCTGGGGCGTCGAGCGGCGGCTGGCCTCCGACCACTTCCAGGTGGTCTACCGCGCCCGCGACCACGCGGCGGTGCGCGCCTTCCTGCCCCGCGCCGAGACAGTGTACGCGGACCTGCTGCGTGACCTGGGGCTGGACCCGGCCGCCGAAAAGCCCTTCAAGATCAACATCGTGCCCACCCTGGAAGGCGTGACCTACCGCTTCTCCGTAGACCACGAGCTAACGCTGCCCTCGCCGCTGTTGATTCCCACCAGCCAGGGCTACCAGCCGGAAGACCGCCTGCTGCGCTCGCTGGCCTCGCCGCTGGCCTATTACCTGGTCCAGCGGGCGCTGGAACGCCCCACTCTCAACCGTGAGACGGTCTGGACCACGGGGCGGCTGGCCCTCGGCATCTCCGACTGGCTCGCGTTTGACAGCGCGCCGCTGCCGACCGCCTGGCAGGCGCAACTCGAAGCGGACTTCAGGCGCGAGTTGGCCTCGGGCCACTACATCAGCCTGAGCAGCCTGACGTCCTACGACTATGACCGCAGCATCGGCCGGCTCTACGGCAGCCGCATGGTCGCCGTCAGCCTGGCCGACTACATCGCCTCGGTCTACGGCCGCGACCGCCTGGGCCAGTTGCTCCAGGCGCTGCCCACCGCCAGGAACTGGGACGAGGTGACGGCCACCGTCCTCAACACGTCGCCGTTGGCCCTGGAAGATGCCTGGCGGGCGTACATCTATCAGCGCTACCAGGTGCAGCCGAAACAAGAGGCGGCGGCGCAATAACATACCCGAAGGAGACTCGGACTGTGGACGAAGCCAAGCGAGGCCCGCTGGCCCCTTCGACCGTCAACGGGCAGTCACCCCACGGCGAGGTGGGCCACGCCGAAGCCGACGGCTCTCCCGCCAGCCATCCGCCGGCCCTGGCGCGCCTCACCGGCGCGGTGCACCTCCCCAAAACCTTCTCGGCCCTCCGCCACCGCAACTTCCGCCTCTACTGGGTCGGCCAGGTGGTCTCGCTGTGCGGGACGTGGATGCAGACGACGGCGCAGAACTGGCTCGTCTACCAGTTGACCGCGTCGCCCTTTACGCTGGGCTTGCTGAACTTCGCCAACCAGACCCCGACGCTTCTGTTTACCCTGTTCGCCGGGGTCATGGCGGATCGCGCCAACAAGCGGACCTTCCTGATTACGACCCAGGCGCTCGCCATGCTCCAGGCCGCGATTCTGGCCGTGCTGGTCTACACCGGCACGGCGCGCGCCGAGCATGTCATCGTGCTGGCCTTCATCCTGGGCACGATTAACGCCTTCGACAACCCCATCCGCCAGTCGTTCATCCCCGAACTCATCCCCAAGACCGACATCATGAACGCGGTGGCGCTGGGCGCGACGGCCTTTAACGGGGCGCGGATCATCGGCCCGGCCATCGGTGGCGCGGTAGTGGCGTGGATCGGCGCGTCGGGGGCGTTCGGGCTGAACGCGGTGAGCTTCCTGGCCGTACTGGCCGGCCTGTTCATGATTCAGTACCGCCCCCAGGCCCCGCCGCGCCAGCGCGACCCACTGTGGACGAGCCTGCGCGAGGGTGTCAGCTACATCCGAGGCGACCGCGCGGTCATCACGCTGCTGCTCCAGGCCTCCATGGTCGGTATCTTTGGCATGCCCTACGCCACGCTCATGCCGGTCATGGCGGCCGATGTGCTGGGGCTGGACGCGGGCGGCTACGGGCTGCTGATGAGCGCGACGGGCGTGGGCGCGCTGGCGGGCGCGCTGACTCTGGCCTCGCTGGGCAACTACCGCCACAAGGGGCGGCTGGTCGCCATCGGCGATTTCCTGTTCCCCACGCTGCTGCTGCTGTTTACCCTGTCCCGCGTCACCTGGCTCTCGACGATTCTCCTGGCGGGCATGGGCCTGTTCCTCATCCTGAGGAACGCGACGACCAACACCCTGCTCCAGACCGCCGTGCCTGACCAACTGCGGGGCCGCGTCATCTCGGTCTACATGGTCATGTTCATCGGCATGACACCGCTGGGCGCCCTACAGAGCGGCTGGCTGGCCCAGCGTTATGGCGCGCCCTTCGCCCTCCAGGTCGGCTGCCTGTTTCTGTTGCTGTCGGCGCTGCTGATCCTGTGGCGCCGCCCTGAAGTTCGCCGTTTACCGTAAGGAGACCTCAAGGAGACCTCGATGATTACCGACATCGGCCACCCGGCCTTCGCCTGCCATGACCTCGACCGCGCGCTGGACTTCTACGCCCGGCTCGGTATCCGCGAGGCGTTTCGCCTGAAGCGCGAGGACGGCTCGCTCATGCTGATCTACCTGCACGTGGCGGGCGACCGCTTCATCGAGTTGTTCCCGCACGGTCCCCAGCCCACCCCCGACGCCAAGACGAGCTACCGCCACCTGTGCCTGCTCACCGACGACCTGCGCGGGATGGTGGAGAGCCTGCGCGGGCAGGGGGTCGCCATCGAGCGCGAACCGTTGCTAGGCAAGGACAACAACTGGCAGGCGTGGATCCGCGACCCCGACGGCAACCAGATCGAGCTGATGCAGCTCGCCGAGGACTCGCCGCAACGCCAGGCCGCGCGGCTCAAGACGGCTTAGACATGATTTACATGATTTACATGATTTGCCTCTCGCTGCCTGGACATTCTCTTAATCATGTTAATCTTGTCAATCATGTCTAAACCCTCTTGGTCGTCCATAGGAATATTGCGGTGGTAAGGCCTGACCTTATTCAACTCGCCGAGCGGGTGTGGCTGTTCCCCCACGATCCAGACCAGGAACTGGTCCAGCCCGCCATCGCCATCCTGTGCGGGAGCCACCAGACGGTCCTGGTGGACGCGGGCAACTCCCCCGCCCATGCCCTGCGCGTCCTGGCCGCCCTGCGCGAGCTAGACGCCCCGCCCGTCGCCTACGTCGTCTACACCCACCACCACTGGGACCACATCTTCGGCGCCGTCGTCTACGAGTCCCCCGTGATTGCCCACACCCGGTGCCGCGAGCGTGTGCTGCGCACAGCCGCCCAACCGTGGAGCAAGCCCTTCCTCATTGAGCAGTCACGGCAGCGGCCGGCCCTGGCCGGTCTGTATCAGTTGATGGACCAGGTGGTGGACGACTGGAGCGAGTTTCGCGTGGTCGTGCCCAGCCTCACGTTTAGCGAACGGCTGAGCTTACACCTGGACGGACTGACGGTGGAGATTGAGCATGTGGGCGGGCAGCACGCCGATGACTCAAGCATCGTGCGCGTGCCCGAAGCGGGCGTGGTCTTCCTGGGCGACTGCTTCTACCCGCCGGCCGTGGAGGATGGGGGGCAGGCGGAGGGCTACGACTGGGACTTGCTGGCGCGGCTCATGGACGGCACGGCGCACACCTACGTCCACAGCCACGGCAAGCCCTTCAAAGGGACAGGGGTCAGGGGATAGGGGCGAGGGAGCAGGGGCGAGGGAGCAGGGGCGAGGG
>CAZFUK010000125.1:6599-8618 GCA_964522005.1 uncultured Anaerolineales bacterium
AGGGGCGAGGGAGCAGGGGCGAGGGAGCAGGGGCGAGGGGTCTGGTCAGAATGATGGCTTTCCCCTTGCCCCTGGCCCCTGTTCCCTAACCCCTGTTACCGGTAGCCCTGCGCCTGGAGGTTGAAGAGGCGAGCATAGGTTCCACCAAGGTCGAGGAGTTCCTCGTGGCTGCCTAGCTCGCTGATGGCGCCGTCTTCGATAACGGCGATGCGGTCGGCCATGCGCACCGTGCTGAAGCGGTGCGAGATGAACACGGCCGTCTTGCCGACGGTCAGTTCGCGGAAGCGTTGGAAGACCAGCGCCTCGTTGTCGGCGTCCAACGCGGAGGTCGGCTCGTCCAGGATGAGAATCTCGCTGTCGCGCATAAACGCCCGGCTGAGGGCCACCTTCTGCCACTCACCGCCGCTGAGTTCGTGGCCGCCCTTGAACCAGCGGCCCAGCATCGTGTCGTACCCCTCCGGCAACCCCTCGATGACGGGGGCCGCGCCGCCCCGCTGGGCCGAGCTGACGATGCGCTCGCTGTCGGCCATCTGCCCAATCTGGCCGAAGCCCACGTTCTCGCGCGCCGTGGACTGGTAGCGCACAAAGTCCTGGAAGATGACGCCAATCTTCTGGCGCAGTTGGTCCAGGTCGTACTCGCGCAGGTCAATCCCGTCGAGCAGAATCAGGCCTTCGGTCGGGTCGTAGAGGCGCGTCAGCAGCTTGATGAGGGTGGTCTTGCCCGCGCCGTTCGCCCCCACCAGGGCCAACTTCTCGCCGGGGCGGATGTGCAGGTTGATGTGGCGCAGCGCCCAGTCCTCGCGGCCAGGGTAGCGGAAGGACACATCGCGGAACTCGATACCCTGCTGGATGCGAGCGGGCGCCGTGCGGACGACCCCGTTGGGGGCCATGTGGGGCTGGAGGGCCAGGAAGCCGAACAGGTTGCTGATGAACAGGCTGTTCTCATAGAGGCCGTTCAGGCCGTCGAGCAGCCCTCGGAACGTGGTTTGGCTTTGGCGGAACAGGCCCAGGTAGAGCGTCATGTCGCCCAGGGTAATCTGGCCGCCCGCCGTGCGGAAGATAATCCAGGCATACGCGCCGTAGTAGGACACCGTCGCCAGCAGGCCCCAGCCCACCGAGGCCAGCGACCGCTTCACGGCGATGTCCTCGTCCTCGCGGATGACTTTCTCCATCATGTCGCGGTACTGTCGCAGCAGCGGTTCGCCCAGGCCAAAGAGCTTGACCTCCTTGGCCGACTCGTCCACGGTTAGCAAGTGTTCCAGGTAGTTCATACGTCGCGCTTCGGGCGCACGCCAACTCAGGATGCGAAAGCTCAAGTGGGCGTAGCGCGACTGCGCGATGAACGAGGGAATGGTCGCGCCGAACAGGATGAGCGCGAGCCACGGGCTGAAGCGCACCAGCAGCGCGCCAAAGCTGACCAGGGTGATGAGGCCCTGGGCCACGCCAAACGCGCCCTGGACGATGCGCAGCCCGCGCCAGTCAGCCTCGCGGCGGGCGTTCTGGAGCTTGTCGTAGTACTCGGCGTCCTCGAAGTAGCTCAGGTCCAGGGTCAGGGCCTTGCGGATGATGAGGGTGTTGATGTGGAGGGAGACGGCCGCGTGGAGGACATGCTCGGCCAGCGAGCGGGCCTGGCTCAGAATCGTACCGAGCAGGAGCAGGGCGAACTCGGCCAGGATATACGGTCCAGCCAGCCGCAGGCCGGCCTCCGCGCCGATGCCCGTCTGGATGGCCCTGACCACCGAGTCCACGATGAGCTTGCCCACCCACGCCTGGGACGCGGGCAGCACAGCGCTGACGATCGTCAGGGCCGCCATCGTCACCGTGGCCCTGGGATGCGCCTCCCACACCAAGCGGAAGGCGCCGGGAATGTTGCCCCACGCCTCACTGACCTTCGACCACGACCACTGCCGTTCCTCGGGCGCCGCTCCCCGCCGTCCACCACCACCCTGTCTTAACATTAGCCTCTCCGCTTGACGTCTACCTTCGTTTGTCATCCTAAAGGAGGCTGCGCACTGCTGA
>CAZFUK010000125.1:8628-11366 GCA_964522005.1 uncultured Anaerolineales bacterium
CTACCTACGGTAGGGCAGGCAGGGCACAGGTCGCTTCGCTCAGGGTGACCCTCCATACGGAGGGCAGACAGTCGCACCTTTTGAACTATCTCCTACTGTAATTATATCCGCCGTGCTGCCTTTACGTAACGTCCATTGGGTCAGGTCGGAGCCTGGACATCTGGGTAGGGGCCATCCGCCCGCTGGACGATATAGTCCAGGCACCAGGCCAGCGCCTCAGCCGTCGGCTCGGTGGCCTGGGGGAAGCGGTCCGCCACGGGCTGAAGGAGGGTCTGGGCGGCGGGCGGCTGCCCGGCCAGCCAGGCGGCGCGGCCGTCGGGCGGGACGCGCAGCAGGGCCAGGCAGGCCGCCTCGAACAGCCGCGTCATCCAGCAATAGCCCCATAGGACAACGCGGCCTTCGGGCGCCAGGTGGCGCAGGGCGAGGTCGCGCAGGCGGTTGACCCAGGGGAGGTGCGCCGCGTCCAGGGTGTCCCAGGTATCCAGGAAGACCGTGTCGTAGCGCGTCGTGGGCGGCGCGGCCAGAAACTCGGCTACATCGCCCTGGACGATCTCGTAGGGGATGGCGGCGGACAGGCGGCCGAGGGCGCGGGCCAGCGTCGGCTCGACCATGCGCACCACGGCCGGGCTGCGCTCGACCACGGTAAAGCGCGTGGCCTGGTGGGCGGCGTACTGGGGATAGAGGGCCAGCCCCAGCCCGCCGACCAGGATATGCCCGGCCGAGACCTGGCCGTTGTGGAACATCATCATGCGTTCCTGCGGCACGTCGGACATCCAGAGCCGACCATGGGGGTCGAAGAGCAGCCGAATGTCCAGCGGCGTCGGGAAGGTCATGGGCGCCCCGAAGACGTCTATCCGCCGCGTGAACTGGCGGCGGACGACGTAGCCGTCGGGGTAGGCGCCCGGCGGCACCTGTTCCAGGTGGGTCAAGGCCCAGCGCGGCGCGAGGCGGGCGTCGTCGAAGGCCGGGTCAAAGGAGGTCGGGGCTAACTTGCTCATGGCGCTATAGTATAGCATTATTGGCCTGGAAAAAGACCCGGCAGGTTTCAGAAACCTGTCAGGGCCGGCCGTCGGCGGGTCAGCGGGTGGGGGCGAGGGAGCAGGGATGAAGATTCTGGTCGGCTATGATGGCTCAGTGGGGGCGGAGGCGGCGCTGACGGACTTGCGCCGCGCCGGTCTGCCCGCCTGTGCCGAAGCCATTGTGCTCTCGGTGGCCGATGTCTGGCTGCCCCCGCCCGATGGCGACCGCCTGCCACCCGAACGGCTGTCGGCCGAGGTGAAGTCGGCCCGCGCCCACGCCGCGCAGATTCTCCGCAAAGCCCACGACATGGCGCAGCGGGGCGCCGAGCGGCTGCGGGCCGACTTCCCGGGCTGGACAGTCCATGCCGAGAGCATGGCCGACTCGCCCGCCTGGGCGCTGGTCAAGCGGAGTAACGAGTGGGAGGCCGACCTGACGGTGCTGGGCGCGCATGGACACGGTCGGCTCGAAACGATCCTCATAGGCAGCGTGCCGCAGATGATTCTGCACGAAGTGCGCTGTTCGGTGCGGGTGGCGCGCGCCAGTTCAGCCCGGCCTGAGGCGCCGCTGCGGCTGGTGGTGGGGATGGACGGCAGCCCGGGCGCGCAGGCGGCGTGCGGCGCGGTGGAGCGGCGCCTCTGGCCGGCCGGCAGCGAGGTCCGCATTGTCTCGGTCGTGGATCACCGCCTCTCGGTCGCCGATGTGTCGGTGACAAAGCTGGTCGAGTCGGCGGCCAACGACCTGACGCGGGCCGGCCTCAAGGTCTCGACGCTAGCGGCCGAAGGCGACCCCAAGCGCGTGCTCATCGAAGAGGCGCATGACCTGGGGGCGGACTGTATCTTTGTGGGAGCGAGCGGCCTGGCGCGGCGGGGGCTGTTCCGACTCGGCACGGTGTCCAGCGCGGTGGCGGCGCGCGCGGGCTGCTCCGTGGAGGTGGTGCGCGACCCACACGGCCAGGCCTAGCCGCCTCTCGGAGGCTCCCCGCGCCAGCACGGTAGCAGACCTGACAGGTTTTCTGAAACCTGTCAGGTCTCTGATTTAGCCCTTGGCCACGCGGGCACGGTAGCAGACCTGACAGGTTTGTGAAACCTGTCAGGTCTCTGTATTATCCCTTGACCGCGCCTGCCGTGAGGCCCGCCACGAAGTAGTCGGCGAAAAACGAGTAGATGATGGCGACGGGCACCGACCCCAGCAGGGCGCCCGCCATGAGCGAGCCCCAGAAGAAGGTGTCACCTCGGATGAGGTCCGTCATGCCGACAGGGATGGTCTTGATGTTGACGTCGGAGAGGAAGACCAGAGCATAGATAAACTCATTCCAGGACAGGGTGAACGAGAAGATGCCGACGGACAGCAGGCCGGGCAGGGCCAGGGGGATGGCGATACGCAGCATGGCCTGGATGCGCGTCGCCCCGTCCACCAGTGCGCTCTCCTCCAGTTCGCGGGGGATGCTGCGGAAGTAGCTGATGAGCAGCCAGGTGCTAAAGGGCACGAGGAAGGTCGGGTAGACCAGGATGAGCGACCAGTAGCTGTTGTTCAGCCTCATTCGGGTAATCATGTCGGCCAGGGGCAGGAACAGCAGGGTCTGGGGCACGAGGTAGGTGACAAAGATCGCCAGGCCGATGACGTTGGCGCCTCGGAAGCGCAGCCGTCCCAGCGAGTAGCCCGCCAGGACCGACACGAACAGCGAGATGGCGGTCGAGGCGATGGATACGATGAGGGTA
>CAZFUK010000126.1:0-11332 GCA_964522005.1 uncultured Anaerolineales bacterium
GGAGTTGCTGGGTCAGTTGGGCCTGCTGCCGAGCTAGTGGCGGGCTAGCGAGCGAACGGGGACGGGGCAGAGGCGGCTGTTGTTGACGACGGCCGCCTCTGCCTTCGCTGCGTTTTGTCCAACACCGGCTATCTGGTTATAATGCATGTACGGTACTCGGTCCAGCGACCCACGTTCTATCCCCCCTCACCCCCCAACCTGGTCGTCAACAATGGGGGAATGCCCCACACGTTTGTAAAGAAAGGGTGAAATATGGCGGTGGAATATATTGAACTTGTCAATGCTTTCTGGTACAATGGAGCATAGGTGAGCGCCCATGACGGGGAACATTAGCCGTATCGCGGCGGTCATGCTGGTCGCCTTCGGGCTGCTCAGCCTCGGCATGACCTACTGGACAGTGGTGCGCGGGTCGGAACTGCTGGAGCTGCCCAACAACGCCCGCACCGTCGAATTCGAGCGCCAGATCCAGCGTGGCCGCATCCTGGACCGCAACGGGCAAGTCCTGGCCGACACCCAGATGACGGACCAGGGGCCGCGTCGCATTTACCCCTACCCGCAACTCGCGCCCGTGCTAGGCTACTTCAGCCTGCGCTACGGCGTCGGCGGGGTCGAGGCGGCCTTCAACGACGCGCTACGCGCCTACGCGACCTCCGAGTCGCTTGAAGCGATGCGCTATCGGCTGTTCCACGAGCGCCCGATTGGCTACGATGTCGTCCTGACGCTGGACCTACGCTTGCAGCAGGAGGCCGACCGCCAGCTCGGCAACCGACGCGGCTCGATTGTCCTCATGGACACCGACGGGGCGATTCTCGCCATGGCGAGCCACCCTGGCTACGATCCAAGCCGCCTGGACGAGACGTTTCCTCAGTTGAGCGCGGACCCAGCCGCCCCGCTCGTCAACCGAGCCACGCAGGGTGTCTACCCACCCGGCTCGACCTGGAAGACCGAAACCCTCGCTGCCGCCCTCGACGCCGGCATTACCCGCCCCGACCGCATCTATAACGATGGGGCCGAAACCCTGGTCGTCAACGGGTTTCCCATTCGCTGCAACAACAACCCGCCCGGCGTCAACCAGTTCGACCTGGGCCACGCCTTTGGCTATTCGTGCAACCTGACCTTCGCTCGGCTGGCCGTGGAGCTAGGCGAGCCACGTTATACCGAGTACGCCAAACGCTTCCGCGCCGACGACACGCTGCCGCTGGAAATTCCGGTCGCCCGCAGCCAGATCGCCAATCAGGACCTGACCAACCCGGTCCTGCTCGCCTCGACAGGTTTCGGGCAGGGGGAACTCCAGTTGACCCCCCTGGCGATGACCATGATCGGCGCGACCCTGGCTCGCGACGGCACCATGCCCCGTCCCCACCTCCTCCAGGAAGTACGGACGCCCAACGGGCAGCGCGTCCAGGGGCCGCAGACGGGCGTGCTGGCGTCGGTGGTGCAGCCTGAGACGGCGCGCCAGGTGCGCCAGATTATGGAGGTCGCCGTCAACGACGGCTACGCCAACGGGGCGAAGATTCCGGGCGTGCGCGTCGGCGGGAAGACGGGCACGGCGGAGACGGGGCGCGGCACGCCCCCCCACGCCTGGTTCCTAGGTGTGGCGCCCATTGACCAGCCGCGCTATATTGTCGTGGTTATGATCGAGAACGGCGGTGAAGGCTCGCAGGTCGCGGCGCCGTTGGCCGGGCGGCTGTTGGCCGCAGCTCTGAAGTAGACCCGTTCTCTCCAGATACAGGGGGAAATCCAGTCCGCGTGTTGATGCGTCACAAAGGAGGTGACGGCCAGACTGTCTTGCCGCCTGTAACACTTCTCCCATCTGTAGTTACCATACTCAAACCTGTACGATCCTGTACGATAGAGAAGGAGTCCCCCCAAATGAAGCGGCTTAACTGGTTGGTGGCGACGCTGTTTGCCGCGGTCGCCCTCCTGGCCGGCCTGCTGGCCGGTACTGTTCAGGCGGATGGTCCGACGGCGGTAGATGCCGAGGCGAGTGGTCTGCGGATCGAAGCCGAGAAGATGACCGAGATCGCCAACATCGCTAAGCGCTCTGAAGCGTATCTGGTCAAGCAGGCGGATGGCACGCTCAAGCTAGACCTGAACGACGCGGCGGCGCTGGGTGTGAGCGACAAGTTCCTGAGCGACTACAAGGCCGGCATCGAGGCGATTAACGCCGAGATTCGCGCCGGGCGTCTCCAGCCCCAGGCCGACGGCACGCTCAAGGTGGCGCAGGCCCCAGCGGCCCCCGCGGCCGTCCCTGCTGCGCCGGCGAGTCTGCCGCGCGGCGCGCAGCTCATTCAGAACCCGACAGCGGAGCAGTTGGCGGCGGCGCGGCCGGCGCTCGGGCGCGACGTGGTAGGTGACGCGACGGCTGACTGGAGCGTGAACAACTACAACAACTCGTTCTACGTGACCTGGACGTCCTACGACGCCTACTGGTACCGCTACTATCCGTACTACCAGACCTGGCCGGCCGCCATGGCCGCCTATGTGGGCTACCCGTACATCAGCGTGCGGCTGGTCTACCTGTTCAGCTACAACTACAACTACTACTACTTCAACTCCTGCACCTACCCGTTCGGGGCGTACTGGTACATCCCGTGGAACTACCTGTGCCAGTACTGCACGAGCGGCTACTACCCGGTGTACTTCTACACCCGCTACGTGTACCTGTACTACGGCTACTACTACTACACCTACGTCTGGCGGCCGTACTACCTGTACTACTAAGACCAACAGACCTGACAGGTTTCGGAAACCTGTCAGGTCTGCCAACGCCGCCTCGCGCAGGCCAAGAGCAGGGGACCGAGGTGAGTGCCTCGGTCCCCTGCTCGCTATTTCCACTCAGGAGACCTGACACCCCGAGATCTGACAGGTTTTCGAAACCTGTCAGGTCTAGAGCAAGCTTAGCCCGCCACCGCGACGATTACCAGCCCCGCCACCATCAGGGCCGCGCCGAGCAGACGCAGCGCGCCAAACCGCTCGCCCAGGAAGCGCCGCCCCCACACCGCCCCCAGCAGAATACTCACCCCGCGCACCGCGCTGACATAGCTGGCCGAGGCGATGGACAGCGCGCCCAGCACCAGGAAGTAGGCGCCCATGACGAATATCCCACCCGCCAGGAGCCGCCAGCCGCCTGTGCGGAGGGTGGCCGCCAGGTTGGCCCGGCCTTCCAGCCACAGAACGGCGGGCACGCAGGTCACGTTCATCGCCAGGAACGTCCACAGGGTATAGGCGGGGGCGGGCATGTATGCCACGCCGACTTTGTCGAGGGTCGAGTAGCCCGCGATGAAAACGCCGGCCACCAGCGCCCAGCGCGCGCCGGGCGTGGCGACGGCGCGCAGCGGACGGAGCAGGTCGCCCGCGCCGGGCAGGCTGACGAGATAGAGGCCGAGGATGAGCAGGGCGATGCCGAGGTAGCCGGTCCAAGGCAGCCGCTCGCCCAGCCAAAGACCGGACCACAGGGTGACAATGGCGGGGGCGGAGCCGCGCGCCAGGGGGTAGACCAGCGACATGTCGGCCAGCCCATAGGCCCGCGCGATGGCGATCATGTAGCCCGTCTCGCACAGGGCGCTGGCGGCCAAGACAGGCCAGACGGGGGCCGGCACGGCCAGTGAGTGGGTTAGGGCGATGGGCACGGCATAGATACCGATGGCGAGCACCTGGCCCCACCACAGGTAGGCCAGGCGGGAGGAGCTGCCCTTCATCCAGCCATTCCAGGCAGCGTGCATGACGGCGGACAGGAGCAGGAGGGCTATGGCTTGGGGCGGCATAGGGAGGGTGCGGCTACTGGGGGGTGAGGCGCGCGCCGAAGACGGCGTTGAGGATGGACAGGGCGAGCCAGACCAGCGCCAGCAGGATGACAACCGCGCTGACGGCCTGGTTGAGTTGGAGGAGCGAGCGCAGGCTTGACCGACTCTCGGCGTCTACGCGGCCGAGCAGGTAGCTCACCAGGAGGACGAGGAAGGCCGCGCCCACCTGGACGCCCGTCGTCCCCTGAAACAGGTACGGCTCGAACAGGCACTCCTGTCCGAGCGTGGGCACCAGCGTGGTGAAACAGGCCAGCAGGCCGGGCCAGAACGGCTCCAGCGCGATGCGCAACAGATAGAACGCCAGCGCGTTGAGCAGGATGCCGGCGACGAGAGCCAGGAAAAGCACGTCAGCGTCGCTCAGAGGGCCGTCAGGCCGCCGTCCACAGGCAGCGCGGCGCCGTTGACAAAGGACGCGGCGCCGGACAGCAGCCACACGATGGCCTGGGCGACCTCGTCGGGCTGGCCCATGCGGCCGCTGGGCGAGGCGCGGGTGAGGCGGCGCTCCATGTCCGGCGACTCGGCCAGAAACCGCTCGACCATGGGCGTGCGGATGAACGAGGGGCACACACAGTTGACTCGCACACCGTAGGACGCGTATTCCACCGCTGCTGTGCGGGTCAGGCCGACGACGGCATGCTTGCTGGCGTCATACGCCGAGAGCATGGGCGCGCCAATCAGCCCGGCCACCGACGCGATGTTGACGACCGCCCCGCCGCCCTGCCTGAGTATGACCGGCAGCTCAGCTTTGAGGCACAGCCAGACGCCGCGTACGTTGACGCGCATGACGCGGTCGAAGACGTCGTCGGGATAGCTGACGAGGGGCTGGTGGACGCCCTCGATGCCGGCGTTGTTCACCGCGCCGTCCAGTCGGCCATATGCCGCCAGGGCCGCCTGGACCATCGCCGCGACCTGCTCGGCCTCCGCGACGTCTACCGTCATGCCCTGCGCCGCGCCACCCACCGCCTGGACCTGGCGGGCGGTTTCCTCGACGCCGGCTGCGTTAATGTCGGCCAGGAATAGCCGGGCGCCGGCGGCGGCACACGCCAGCGCGGTGGTGCGGCCTATGCCGGAGCCAGCGCCGGTAATGAGAACCACTTTGTCTTGGAGAGAGGACATTGAGAGTTTACCCCTTACAACCATCATCGTGCTCGATTGGTGATGGTTCCTCACTTCGCCACAAAAGATAGACCGAGTGGCTCAAATTCCGCTATCTCTTGCCGGCTGAGTTTTGCTCGAATCTCAGCAAAACGTCTAACTGTTTCCTGGGAGTATAACCGTTCACCACACTGTAAGCAGACTTCGGCCTTTACCTGGACAACAGCGGTATGGATTCCACCACGTAGCAGTTTCTCTACCTCTTTTTCCACCAATTCCCCCCCGCACACAGGGCATTTCTCAAACGGCTTCATAACCTACTTCCTCCTCACTTTCCAATTGATCCACCGTGCCGAGTCAGGCCTATACACCGTAATGAGGACGGCCCATAAACTTTTGCTATTATACGCCCATACGCTATGAACTGGGTCACCACCGAATGTTTGACCATAGATCAGACAACTCGGATAGGGCTTGTCGGTCGGGTAGTTTTCAATAATCTCACCGTATCCATGACGTGTTCTAAGACCGATGATCCATTACCTTTGTCTTCTCATCTGGCTGTTGGCTCACCAGCAGACGCCGGATGACCTTGCCGATGGGTGACTTGGGCAGGTCCTTGACGAACTCGACGGCGCGGGGGATGGCCGGGCCGGGCAGGCGCTGGCGGGCGTAGTCCAGGATTTCGCCGGGCGTGGCGTGTTCACCGCGCCGCAGTACGACAAACGCCTTGAGCGCGGCCTGCCCGTCGGCGTCCACCGCCGCCACCGCCGCCTCCTGAACCTTAGGGTGCTCGTAGAGGACCTCTTCGATGTCGCGCGGGAAGATGACCGCCCCGTCGGGCGCAAAGACGCCCGGCCACAGGTCGGCCTTGCGTTCGACAATCTGAAAGAAGCCGTCCTCGTCCATGCGGGCCACGTCACCCGTGTGCAGCCAGCCGTCGCGCAGCGCCGCCATCGTCTCGGCCGGCCGGTTCCAGTAGCCGCGCATCACCTGGGGGCCGGCCACGCACAACTCGCCAATGGCGCCGGGCGGCAAGTCGAGGCCGGTCGCCAGGTCCACAATCCGGGCGTCGGTGCCAGGCAGAGGCAGGCCGATGGAGCCAACGCGACGCCGCCCGCCGAGCGGGCTGGCGTGGGTAATAGGGCCGGCCTCGGTTAGGCCATAGCCTTCCACCAGTCGGCCGCGCGTCAGCTTCTCAAACGCCTCCTGGACCTCAACCGGCAAGGGGGCGGCGCCACTCAGGCAGGCGCGGATGGACGAGATGCCATACTTGCGCACGTCGGGGAAGTCCTTGATGGCGACGTACATCGAGGGGACGCCGGGAAACAGGGTCGGCTTGTAGGCCTGGATGGCCTGGAGCGTCTCCGCCACGTCGAAGCGCGGCAGGATGACCATGCTGGCGGCCAGGGAGACGGGCACGCTCATGGCCGACATGGCGCCGTAGCTGTGCCAGAGGGGGAGGACGGTGAGATAGACTTCGCCGCTGTAGCGCACGTCGGGCAGCCACGAGCGCGCCTGGACCGTGTTGGCGACCAGGTTGGCGTGGCTCAGCATGACGCCTTTCGGCTCGCCCGTGGTGCCACTCGTGTAGTGCAGACAGGCCAGGTCGTCGGGCTGGACGGCCAGGTCGGGAGCGAGGTCGGGCGCGACGCGCAACACGCTCTTGAAGTCGTCCACGGGCAGGGGCAGCGCCGCGCCGGACGTACCGGCCTCCCCGGTGTCACCCTCGCGCCGCAAGCGCCACAGCAGGCGCATGTCCCACGGGGCGTAGTCGGTCAGGTGGGTGACGGTGACGCGGCGTAGCGCCGTGCCCTGGGCGGCCTGCGCCAGGCGCGGCAGGTAGGGCGCCAGACAGACCGCGTGGACCGCGCCGCTGTCGCGCAGCAGGTAGCCCAACTCGTCGGGCGTCGCCAGGGGACTCGCCATGACCGTGACCGCGCCCGCCTTGAGGATGCCGTAGAAGGTGATGACGGCCTGCGGACAGTTGGGCAGACACACCAGGACGCGGTCACCCTGGGCGATGCCCTGGCCGAGCAGGGCATTAGCGAGGCGGTTGGCGGCCTGGTCCAGTTCGCGGTAGGTGAGGGTCTGGCCGTAGAAGACCGTCGCGACGCGGTGGGGCTGGCGGCGGGCCGCGCTGGTCAGGAAGCGGTCGAGGGGCTGGACCGGCGGGCGAATCTCAAACGGCACGCCGACGTCGTAGAAGCGGGTCCAGGGGCGCTGGGCGCCACTGGGCGGCTGCCAGAACTCGCGCCACGAGACGGGCCGCGTGCCGATGAAGCGGCTGATGGCGCGGTTGACGGCGTCGGGGCGTTCGAGTTGGGCCAGGTGGGCCGAGGTCGGGATGGTGACGACCTGGGCGTGGGGCATCAGGCGGCCCACGGCGCGGTAGCGGCTGGGCGGGTAGGTGAAGTCGCGCTGGCCGATGAGCACCAGCGTGGGCACGGCCAGCTGACTGAAGACCGAGGGACCGTCCCAGCCATGCATGACCGTCCAGTAGATCTGGCGCACGACATGGGCCGGGGCGTAGAAGCGGAAGCCCTCGCGGACCGGGTTGAGCAGCCAGCCCGGCAGGCGCAAGGGCAGGCGCAGCAGCTTCGGCAGGCGGTAGTCGTCGGGCACGCAGACCAGGACCAGCTTTTTGACGCGGTCGGGTCGCCGCAGCGCATAGCTCGCCGCCAGTAGCCCGCCAAAGGAGTGGGCCAGCAGGACAAATGGCCCCCGCACCCGCAGCGCGTCCAGCACGCGCTCAATGTCGGTCAGCAGTTGGTCGAGGGTGTAGGCCGAGACGGGCGCGTCCGACATGCCGTGGCCGCGCAGGTCAATGGCGATACAGCGCTTCTCACCCGCGAAGTGGCGGAGTTGGTACGCCCACTGGAGCGCGCGCCCGCCGAAGCCGTGCAGGAAGACGAGGGTTTCGTCGGCGTCGGCCGGGCCGGCGTCAATGGCGCTCAGCCGCACGCGGGGCGCGGTGGAAACGAGCACGTCGCGGCGATAGAGTTCGAGGTCAATCTCCATGGGCGTGTTCTTATTCGACCGGCACGCCTTCGAGCGTCTCGGCCACCAGGTTATCCACGACGGCTTTGAGGTCGCCGCCCGTGCGGTCGAAGACGCGGAGTTGACGATCGGCGCTGGTGCCCTCGCGGAGAATCTGGAAGGCGTACTGGACCTCGCGGCGGCAGCCCAGGTCGTCCACCACGTCGTCCACGAAGGCGATGAGTTCGTGGACCAGGTCACGGGCCAGCAGTTCGGCCTGGCGCCCAAAGTCAATCATGCGCCCGTCCACCCCATAGCGGATGGCCCGCCACTTGTTCTCCTGGATGAGTTCGGTGCGGTAGATGCGGAAGGTCTGGTTGTCGCGGCGCAGCTTGTAGAGCTTGAGGCAGAGGGCCTGGAACAGGGCGGCGATGCACAGCACCTCTTCGACGCGGGTGCACATGTCGCAGACGCGGAACTCCAACGTGGGGTAGTTGGGGTGGACGCGCACGTCCCACCAGATGCGCTTGCCGTCGTCAATGGAGCCGGTGCGGATGAGCAGGTCCACATAGCCCTGGAACTCGGCCCAGGAGTGGAACTCGCCCGGAATACCGGAACGCGGGAACTGCTCGAAGATGATGCTGCGGAAGGACTTCAGGCCCGTCTTGCGGCCTTCCCAGAAGGGCGACGAGGTGGACAGGGCCAGGATGTGCGGCAGCATGTAGCGCACCTGGTTCATGATGTCAATGCGCAGCTCGCGGTCCTCGATGCCGACGTGGACGTGGAGGCCGAAGATGAGGAGTTGGCGCGCCAACTGCTGCATGTCCTCCAGCACGCCGTAGTAGCGGGGGAAGGGCGAGACCTGCTGCTGGTCCCAGTGGGAGAAGGGATGGGTGCCGGCGGCGGCGATGGTCAGGCCGCGCTGCTGGGCGAGGCTGGCGATGGCGCTGCGCATCTGGACCACTTCGCGGCGGGCGTCCTCCACGGTCGGGCAGACCGGCGTGCCCAACTCAACCACCGACTGGAACATCTCCGGCTTGATCTCGCGCTCGCGCAAGACCAGCTTGCCGCCTTCGAGAAACTCGGTGATGTACGAGCGCAAGCCCCGTGTTTCGGGATCAATGATCTGGTACTCCTCCTCGATGCCCAGGTCAAACGTAGGCCGCTTCAGCATAGCTCCTCCCTCAAGCTCGCGGTTCAATTAGCAGCGTCGGGACGGTCGAGCCGCCGCCCGCCGTGACATTGAGCAGGGTCTGCGCGGAGAGGCGGGTCAGCGCGCCGTGGACGTACTGCCCGCGCCAGACAAAGGGGTCCAGGTCCACCAGCCGCTCGCCGATGACGACCTGCCCGTTCGCCCAGGCCGGGTAGTCCTCGCGAGCGATGTTCACCCGTTCCTGGACGATGTAGGACGACTTAAGGGCGTCCTGGACCGCCGCTTCCCAGTCGCCGGGCGCTGTCTCCCAGCCGATGACGACGCCCTTGCCGCCGTACTCATCGTTAGGCTTGAGGACCAGGTTATCCTTGCCCTCGATGATATGGGGTATCAGGTCTACCGTCTGTCCGCCGCGCGTGGTCCTTGTCTCGGCCACCTTGCGCGTCCAGGGGATGTGCTCGCGGATGGCGCGCCCCTGCTCGGCGGTGAACATCCCCTGGTTGGCGTCGTCGGACAGCACGGCGAAGCTCATCTTCTTGTGGAGCAGCTTGCAGCGGTAGGGGTTGAACATGACCACCTTGCCGTCGCGGTAGGCATGGAGGATGGGGTGGTCCAGGCCATAGGCCTGGAGTAGCTCGCTGCCGAGGACGCGCTTGTAGATGACGTCAATGCGGAAGTCGCCGCTGTAGAGCGCGCCCTGGCGGTACTCGACCGCCTGGGGGGTGGTGATGATGGACTGTAGCCCGTGGCGGGTGAAGTACGCCTGCCACAGCTCAAACTCGGAGTAGGTCGGGACGTTGTCCCAGTCCACAATGGCGATCTGGGGGAGGCCCCGCCCGCCCGACTCCCACCACAGGTCGCGCAGAACGCCAATCAACTGCCAGCGCGCTGTGAGAGGCTGGATGTAGTAGTCTTTGCCAAACTCGGTCATCAGCGGCAGGTTGAGGAACACGTCGCTGAGTTCGTCCTCGTAGGCCGTGGCGGCGGGCGTCTCGGCGTTGTACTCGACGGCCTGGAGCGTGCCACCGTGGACCAAGAAGGTGTCGATGCGGCCCGTCGGCGTGGGCGTATCGTAGCCGGGGTAGACCTGGATCAGGGTCTCCTCTTCCGGCGTCAGGTCCATCTGGGCCCGGAAATCGGCGTCTGCCAGCAGACGGCGGTAGGCGCGGTCGAAGGCGCCGAGCAGAAGCGCGCCCTCGCGCCGCACGTAGTCGTACTCGGCCTGAGTCAGGAAGTGGGGGCGCAGGACAGTCACCAGGGGCCGGCCGCCAAAGTGGAGGTGGCGCGGTACGAGCGTGGCGTCCAACTGGGCCTGGGACATCTCGGCCAGGTCGGCGCGCTGTACCGCTAGATCGTTGTACCGTGCAATTATGTCGCGCATAAATCTACATCCCGCCGCTCATGAACTTGTTCCAGACAATCTGCCCCTGGTAATCCACTCGCCCCATCTTGGCGTAGCGGATACACAGGTCGGCCATGGCGTTAATTACATCGCGGAAGTAGACCGGCGTCAGTGAGTAGATGTCCATGTCCGGCGCGGGGTTCATGAAGTCTAGCGCGTAGGGAACGCCGTCACGGACGGCGAACTCCAGCGTGTTCATGTCGTAGCCGAGGGCGCGGCAGAGCTTGAGCGAGTCGCCCACCACGCGGTCGCCTAGCTCCTGGCTCATGTGCTCGTGCTCCACGAAGTAGCGGCGCTGGCCGGGGTCGTACTTCATGGGCAAGACCCATTCCTGGCCCAGCACCATGACCCGCACGTAGTGCTCCCACTGGATGAACTCCTGGAGCACCATGGTTAGCAGGCCCGACTCGTTGTAGCGCTGGAGCAGTTCCTCCTTCGACTTGACGATGTAGACTTCCTTCCAGCCGCCGCCGTAAGCGTCCTTGAGGACGGCGGGCAGGCCGATGTAGTCCAGGATAGCGTCCCAGTCCAGGGGATATTCCAGGTTGCTCAGGCTCTCGGTGGTGATGTCGGGGATGTAGTCCTTGTTGGGCAGGACGACGGTCTTGGGATGGGCGACGCCCAGCTCCGTCGCCAGCGACGCGCCGAAGAACTTGTCGTCGGACGACCACATGAAGGGGTTGTTGATGACCCGCGTTCCCTGGAGAGCCGCGTTCTTGAGGTAGGTGCGGTAGTAGGGGATTTCGTGGGAGATGCGGTCCACCAGGACCGCGTAGGGGCACGGCTCGTTCTCGCGCGTACCGCCCAGCTTGGCAAACTCGGCGACCACGCCCTGGTCGCGGGTGTTGATCTCCTCGATGAGCGCGGGCGGCATGGACCACTCACGGCCGACAATCA
>CAZFUK010000127.1:0-11271 GCA_964522005.1 uncultured Anaerolineales bacterium
ACCCTCCATGCGGAGGGCAGGGGGTGGGGGGTGAGGGTCTTGAGGCGCGGACGGGAGGAGGGCCCTCACCCCCAACCCCTCTCCCAGAGGGAGAGGGGAGTATCAACGAGATGGCCGTCCTCATTCAACCGCTCATCGCCGCCGAGTGCGCGGGGGTATGCTTCTCGGTGGACCCGGTCCGGCGGCGGCGCGACCTCGTCGTGGTCAACGCGGCGTGGGGCCAGGGCGTCGGCGTCGTCGAAGGCTCCGTGCCCAGCGACACCCTCTGGCTGCGGCGGGCCGACCTGGGGATAGAGACCCAGCAGCTAGCCGATAAGTCTGAGGCAGTCGAGCTAGGCGAGGACGGGCTACAGCGGAGGACAGTCCCGGAGGATCAGCGCCTCATCCCCTGCCTGCCCGACGCCTGGGCCGAGCGCGTCGCCCAGTTCGCCCTGGCGGCCGAGACGGCGCTCGGCTATCGCCAGGACATCGAGTGGGCGGTCGCCGAGGGGCAGGTGTGGGTCCTCCAGAGCCGCGCGCTGACCGGGTTGCCGCCTGACCGCGCTGCCGTCCCGCCGTTTCCGGTGGCCTGGGAGCGGCCAGAGGACGGTCGGCGGCTGTGGAAGCGGTGGGAGGGCGACACGGGCGGGCCGCTGCTCCCCCTGGCCGAGGACGCCCTGCGCGTCTGGGAGCGGTCGGGCGATGATGGCCGCCACTTCGCGGGCCACGACTGGCTGTATCGCGGCCGCTATGTGAACGGCCACGCCTATTTCACCAACCTGCCCAACCCTCTGCCGCGCGGTGACCGCCGCGCGCGCCGCGCCGCCCTCCGCGACTTGCAGGTGCGGCTGGCCGAGCAAGGCGTCACGGCCTGGGAGTACATCGGGCCGGAGATGATCCGGGCGACGGAACGGCTCGCCGCCTTCGACCCGGCGACGGCCGACAACGCCGCCCTGGCCGAGCACCTGGAAGACGCCCTCGGCGTCTACCGCCGCCACTGGAGTTGGCATGGCCCGGTCATGCAGGCCGACCGCACGCCGTTCTACCGGGCCTACGGCGCCCTGACCGGCCTGGACCAGGCGGCCGCTTACCAGGCGGGCCGCGCCCTGCTCGACGGCGAGCCAACGCCCCTGACGCGGCTCATTGACGAGCTATACGGCCTCGCCGGCCTCGCGCGTGACCAACCCCGCCTCGCCGCCCTCGTGGCCGCCCCGCCGCCCGACGTGCTGGACCAGTTGACCTGCCTGCCTGAAGCCGAAGCTTTCCTGGCCCGCCTCGCCGCCTTCCTGGCCGTCTACGGCGACCGCCTGGGCGACGGCTACGGCTCCCAGGCGACGCTCGCCATGCCCACCTGGCGTGAGCGGCCTGACGAGGTCCTCCGCCTCGCCGCGCCCTGGCTGGACCCGGCCCTGGAGCCGCCCGCCGTGGCCCGCGCCCGCGCCCAGGCCCAGCGCGACGCCCACCTCGACGCCCTGTGCGCCGCCTGCCCCGACCCCGACCTGGCGCAGCGCGTCCGTCAGACGTATGCCTTCGCCCGCCGCGACGCGGCCTTCCTGGAACAGCACAACCACACCATTGACCAGCTTAGCCTGGGGCAACTGCGGCGCGCCGCCCTGCTGGCCGGGCAGCGGCTGGCCGACCAGGGCCAACTCGCGGCCCCCAACGATGTCTTCTGGCTGCGCTTCGATGAGGTTCTGGCCGCGCTGCGCGGGGAAGACCTGCCGCCTGGAAAAGACCTGACAGGTTTTGACGAAGTCCCCGAAGGGGGAAATCTGTCAGGTCTCATTGCGCAACGCCAGGCCCAACACGCCGCCTGGGCCAACCTCGAGGCGCCCCCCTTCCTCGGCCTGCCCGACCCCCAGCTACCGGCCCGGCCGCTCGCCGCACCCGCTGCCCCGACTCACCCTCCACGCCCGGCCGCCCATCTCGTGACCGGGTTGGGCGCCAGCCCAGGCCGACGGGCCGGCCGGGCCAGGGTCGTCGCCCCCAGCGTCCACTTGCCCAATCTCGCGCCCGGCGATATTCTTGTAGGGGTCAACTGTGGCCCGCGCTGGACGCCCCTGTTCCCCATCCTCGGCGGGCTGGTCCTCGACCAGGGCGCGGTGGGGCAACACGCGGTGGCGACGGCGCGGGAGTATGGCGTGCCCGCTGTGATTGCCACCGGCGAGGCGACGCGGCGCATCCAGGACGGCGACTGGATCGTCGTGGACGGCACGGCGGGAGTGGTGGAAGTGGGGGCGGAGGCCGAAGGGAGAGGAGCATGACACACCCGACTCGAATCAGCAGCACGGCCAACCCGCTCATCAAGCGGGTGCGGGCGCTCCAGGCGCGCAAGGTGCGCGAGGCGCAGGGCGTCTTCCTGGTCGAGGGAGTTCAGGCCGTCTGGCAGGCCGCCGACAACGGCGCCGCCATCGAGACCGTCCTGGTCGCGCCCGACCTGCTCCCCAGCGCCCGCGCCCGTGGCCTGGTGGAGCGTTTGCGGCGGGAGGGGGTGCAGACCGTCGAGCTAACCCGTGACGTGTTCGAGACGGTGGCCGAGCATGCCCACGCCTCGGGGCTGGCGGCCCTGGTGCGGATACGGGGCCAGGCGCTGAGCGACCTGACCGTCTCCGCCAATAGCCTCTACGTCGCCCTCCACGGCGTCCAGTACCCCGGCAACCTGGGCACGATTCTGCGCACGGTGGATGCCGTGGCCGGCACGGGCGTCATCCTGATAGGCGACGCGACCGACCCCTACCATCCCCAGGCGGTCAAGGCCAGCGCGGGCGCCCTGTTCACCGTGCCTCATGTCCAGGTGCCGTCCTTCGAACCCCTGCTGGACTGGTGCGCCGAGCAGGGCGTGCATCTTGTGACGACGTCGCCCCGCGCGCCGTTGGCCTACTGGTCGGCGGCGTATGCCCTCCCCGCCGTGCTCCTGTTTGGCAGCGAGGGCCAGGGCCTGCCCGAAGAGGTCATCGCCGCCGGTCAGGCGGTCCACATCCCCATGGCCGGTCAGGCCGACTCGCTCAACCTGGCCGTCTCGGTGGGCGTGATGCTCTACGAGGTGCGGCGTCAGCAGGCCGGGTAATTTCAAAAATGGGGGACTGACGGCGCAACCATTGGGCCGGTTGGAGCGTCTACCAGGATGAGAAGCGATCACAGGGAGGATGGTATGGGCGTGGAAAGTTTAGTCCTGGTGCTTGGCGCCGTCCTATTGATGCTGTGGTGTGAGACCCTTGGCGTGACCCGTCGTTAGTCGGTAAGCGGTTCCCTTTGTTTGAACGAGCGCCCATACCGCGCTGGAGGCCCATGCCCCAGCGCGGTCTTTTTTTGATAAGATTTGATAAGAGAACGCCCCGAAGGTTGCGCATCCTTCGGGGCGTTCTCCCTTCAACAGGGGTAGCCACGGAGGGCTACCCCTACGCCGCCTTCTGCCCCCGGCCTATGGGTTCGGACAGCCGCCGGGGTCCTTCTGGTTCGGCCCCCAGCAGATGCTGGCCGCCGGCTGGCGTCCCTGTGGGTCGGTCAGGGTCAGCCGGCCCGACTGGTCGTCGTGCGCGTTGGCGAAGAGGCCGACCTGGCTACCCCAGTAGACATCCCACAGCGCGTAGTCGGCCAACGGCGTGTGCGTGAGCGTGCCCTCGCCCGTCCAGAGCCGCATGGCATCGCGGGTGCGCAGGACCAGGGACGGCAGGGTGATGCGGTCGCCCCGCTCGGTGGTCACGGTCCACCCCTGGAGGTCAATGGTGTCACCGTCGTTGACCAGGTACGCCCACTCGATGGCGCACTCAGGGCAGCGGCGCGAGCGGTCAATCTGCTCCGGCGAGTAGCGGACCCAGGTAAAGTGGACGTTGGGCACGCCCGCGCGGGCCTTGCTCGGCGGCTGCGGCTTCAGCACGCGCTGGTCTGGAGCGGAGTCGGCCTTGGCCGTAGACCGCCCGCAGGCCTCCAGGCGCACATCGTCCACGTAGACGCGCAGCGTCGCGCCCTGGCCGTCGTTGTAGGCGTTGAACCACAGTTGCACCGTCTGCCCGGCCCACAGGCTCAGGTCAGTGGTCACCGCCTGCCACTCGCCCACGGCCGGGCGCGTCCGCAGCAGGCGGCTCACCCGCACGCCCTGCGCCGTGAACAGTTCCACATCCACCGTGTCGTTGGCATCCCCACCCTCGACGTACACCCAGTAGCTGAGCGTCGCGCGCTCGGCCCCGGCCGGGATGGTCACCGCCTGCCAGGCATACGAGAAGCTCTCCTGGCTCGCCTGGTCCGGCGGCCCCAGGCGCAGGGCATGCGCCCCACTGTGGGCCCGACCTGTGTCAATGGCCGCCGGGTAGGGCACGCTGGTCTCCGTCTGCCAGCCGCCCTCGCCCTCGAAACCGCCGTTGTTGACCACATCGGCGCAGGTCAGGGTCGCCGTGGGGGTCAGGGTAGGCGTCGTGGGCGGCACCGCCACGCCGGTCGCCGTGGCGGAGGGCGTCGCGGTGGGCGGGGCGGTCGTCGTTGTGGCCGTCGGGGTCGGCGGCTGCGGCGGGACGCCCCCCTGGAGAATCAGCGGCAGGTAGGCGCGGGGGACCTGCGGGCCACGGGTGTAAGTCGCCGTCGGGGTCAGGGTCGCCGTCGGGCTGGGCCTCGGCGTGCGGGTCAGCGTGGGGCTGGCCGACGCCACGGGCGTCACCGTCGCGTAGAGGGTACTCGTCGGCGTCGGAGTAGCTGCCTCGTCTACCACCGTCAGCGAGGCGTCATCCCAAAACGAGAAGTTGTTCTGGACGCGCCACTCCACCGTCCCGCGCGTGTAGACGGTCACCCGGTCGCTCTGGGCCGTGACGCGCAGGCGCATCTGGAAGTACTCGTCGTAGTGACGGGGCTCCCACTCGCGCCAGATCACCGTGGTCGGGGGCACGCCGGGAATGGCCGGCTCCGCGCCCGTCGGGTCAACCCCAATGGTCACGTCGTAGTTGCCGTTGCTGTTCCCACTGTCAGGGCGGCAGGGCGTCGGCGGCGAGTAGCAGGCATCGCCGCAGTCGCTCGACCAGACCTTGACCCATACTGAGAACTCCACGACCTGGCCGGGCCGCAGCCCCGACACGACCTGCCAGTTGCCGGCGTCATGCGTCGCTGAGGTACTGAAAATCTTTTGCGCTTTGCTGCCATGCAGGACCATGTGGCTGCGCTGCGCCCAGATGTCTTCGGGCAGCCATTCAGGGGCGCGGATATAGCCCACATCGGCGTCTGGGCCCAGGCGGAACCAGTTGCGCCAGCCATTGGCTACGAAGCCCGACGCGCCACCCTCCGCGCCGTGGTAGGTGTCGCCCTCGAACGAGGGGTTGGCGATGACGTTGACGCCAGGCGGGATGGCGGTCGGCGTGGGTGTGGCGGTGGGCGTCTCACCCGTGGCGGTGGTGGTGACGGCGGGCGTCTCGACCGTCGCCGAGGCAGTCATAGACGAGGTCAGCCAGCCCAGGGTGAGACTACCCAGGAGCGCCCAGGCCAGCGTGAGGCGGGAGGGAAACAGCATGCGGATATCCTTTTAGGTGAAGAAGCGTGAATTCTCTACGCAAAGAAGACGTTGCGGCGGGGGCCGGGTAACGGCCTGGGGGTCAACGTAGCCGAAACGTGGGGGATTCAACCGCCGGGCCGTCAGGCAGGGGTATAGGCGCAGCGAGGCCCTCCATTTTACCACAAACAAATGTCGACAGGCGTATCTTTGGACAAGCCGAGTCGTTATTAAGGGCAACAGACCAGTTAGCCCGCCGCGAACGCTGCTTGACCCTGGAGAGCTTTATGGAAACCGCCATCCTCATCCTGGCCGTCTCGATGCTGATTCTGTGGTGCAATACGTCTGGCGCCAAGCGGTCGTAGGGGGGCATCGGCATCACCCAGTTATCTCACCCCGTGGGGAGGAGCCACAACGGGCAAGGCACATGCGCCTTGCCCGTCGTTCTTTTCTTGTACAAGGATTCAAAGGGTTACTGGACCGTCACGTTACTGGTCGCGGAGGGGCCGAGGTTACTCTTGACCGTGACGCGGCCAGGGTTGAAGGAGCTATAGAACGAGCCGCTATAGCGGCCGCCGCCGTTGTTGCGGAGCGTCCCCATGTACTGGCCCGTCGCCCCGTTGTAGGCGTACAGGATGGCCGAGCCGTTGCTGCTCGTCGCTTCAATAGTGACGTAGCGGTAGGCTTGCAGGTAGGTGGCGCGGGTGATGGCGACGCCGTTGCTCGGCGCTGTGGTCGGGGCGGGGGGCGGGTTGGACGGTGGGGTGGTCGGCACGGGAACCGCGTTGCCGCCGCCCGCGCCGAAGTCCTGGGTCCAGTAGTGGCCGTACGCGCCACCGGTCGCGTAGCCGATGCCGATGTGCCGGTAGCCGGGTTTGAGGATGTTGGCCTTGTGGCCCGCTGAGTTCATCCAGGCGTCCATGACTTGCTGGGGCGTCGTCTGGCCGGCGGCGATGTTCTCGCCGCACGCCGTCCAGGCATAGCCCACGGCGTCGTAGCGGTCGTTGTTCGACCCGCCCGCGCACAGGGGCAGCTCACCGGCGACCTGGTGGTCGAACTGGCCGGTCTGAATCATGCGGGCGTTATGGGCGCGAGCCGCCTGGACGAGCCGTGCATCCACGCTGAGGGGGGCGAGGCCGTTGGCCTGGCGCTTCTGGTTGACGAGGTTCAGGACTTCTTGCTCGAAGGGGGAAAGAGAGGTCTGGGCGGCTGTCGGCTGGGCGGAGACGAGGAAGGCGGTCGCGACGGCGAGGCAGACCAGGGACAGCGGCAGCAGACGGCGCAAGGTGGGGAATGCCATCGGGGGCATCTTTCTAGGCGCATTCATGCGCACGCAACAGGTGATGCAGGGTATTGACAGACACGCGCGGCGGGTGTCCATACATTCGACAGCGTGCACCTTGTAATACGCGCTAGCCCCCCTATTCCTTACAGCGGCCTCCTCGTTGCGTCCACCCTCTCGCCCACCCTGAAGCAACTCCTTCAAAAACACCATACATTTGACAGAATTAACAGAATTATCAGAATGAACAAGTCTATACTGGGCGACAACGGGTAATTCTGTTAATTCTGTTAATTCTGTCAAAGTACTTCTCTGAGCTACAAGCTTTACACGTCCCCTGGCCGGATGGCGCGGGCCTGGATACCCAGTTCACGCTGGACGCGCTCGGCCCAGGCGCCGCCGTCCTGCTTGATGGGCGGGAAGGTGTTGTAGTGCTGCGGCAGGGCATGGCGCGGCTTGAGCAGGCGCAGCGCCTCCACGGCATCGTCCGGTCCCATGGTGAAGTAGTCGCCGATGGGCAGCGTCACCAGGTCGGGCCGGTAGCGGCGGCCGAAGAGTTCCAGGTCTGAGAACAGGGCCGTGTCGCCCGTGTTGTAGATCGTCAGCCCGTCCAACTGGAGGACGATGCCGCACGCGACGCCGCCATACGTGCCGTCGGGGAAGGACGAACTGTGGTCGGCGCGGGTGAACGTCACGCGGCCAAACGGCATCTGCACCCCGCCGCCCGGGTTCAGCCCCTGGGCGTTCTCCACGCCGTGGTTGCCCAGCCAGACCGACACCTCGAAGTTCGAGACGACGGGCGCGCCGGTGCGTTTGGCGATGGCGACGGTGTCGCCCAGGTGGTCGCCGTGGGCGTGGGTCAGCAGGATGAAGTCCGCCGGCGCCTGGTCGGCGCTGAGGCTGGCGGTCGGGTTGCCGGAGAGGAACGGGTCAATGAGGATACGCGCGCCGTTGTGCTCCACGAGCCAGGCGGCGTGGCCGAGCCAGGTCAGTTTGGTCGTCATAAGGTTACCTCCAGGGGAGAGTTGTTCAAGCCAATTGCGCCCTATTTTGGCCGAGGCCGCCGTCGTTGTCAAGCCCTTCGCTAGGTCCGGGCTGGGGTAGGGGCGCATCCCGCGAGGCGGGCGAGGCGACCGCGCCCCTACGGTTCCCTCTTTGGACGCCGAGATGAGGTAGGGGCGTGGTTCCCGCGCCCGCTGGTTAGGTCACGCGGCGCCTCCACCGCCCGCCATTCACCCGGCGCTAACCCGTCCAGCGTCCAGGGGCCGACGGCCCAGCGAATCAGGCGCAGTGTCGGGAAGCCGACGGCGGCCGTCATGCGCCGCACCTGGCGGTTGCGGCCCTCGCTAATCGTCAGGCTGAGCCAGGTGGTCGGGATGTGCTGGCGTTCGCGGATGGGTGGGGTGCGCGGCCAGACGCTTGGCGGGGGCATCACCTGGGCCTCAGCGGGCAGCGTGGGGCCGTCCTTGAGCTGAACGCCGCGCCGCAGGCGCTGGAGGGCGTCTGGCGTCGGCTCGCCTTCGACCTGGACCCAGTAGGTCTTGGGCAACTTGTGGCGCGGGTCGGCAATCAGGTTCTGGAGCGGGCCGTGGTCCGTCAGCAGGACCAGCCCCTCGCTGTCGTAGTCCAGCCGCCCGGCGGGGTACACGTCGGGAAGGGGGAGGTAGTCGGCCAGCGTGGGCCGCCCCTCGGCGTCGGTAAACTGGCAGAGGACGAGGTAGGGTTTGTTCAGTAAGACGAGCTTGGACACGCCTAATCGCTTTAGGTAAGCTCAATACTGCCCATCTGAAAATCCAAAGCCGTATCCTCAGGTATCTGCCCCGTGAAGATGACCGCTATCCGCTTCGCTTGAAGGGCAATAGCGGCGCGGTAGACCTCATCACGGTCTTTGCTATGATGGCGCACCTTGCCCCCCAGAATGCGCAACTTCTCGTCTGTCTGTGGCTCCTCAATCAATACCCACTCGCCGTTAAATTGAGAGGTGATTTCGGATATCGTCATGAAGCTGTTCATAGTAGTCACCCCTTCCAGCCCGTTGGACCGCATCGCCCAGGGCGAATTATACACGAGAAGAACAGACTATTCTAAAGACGCCAGCCCCACGAGTAAATTCTTTGTTTAGAGTAGCCTATGTGGTACAATCAGTCCATCCTCAGTCGTGGGACACGTCGTATGTCATTCCCTTTTAGCGCTCTGCTCTCCCTGTGGCGGCGTGAGTTCGCGGGCTACAATGCGGGCAAGTTCCAGAAAGACCTGCTGGCCGGGCTGACCGTGGCAGCGGTGGGTTTGCCGCTGGCCCTGGCCTTCGGCGTAGCGTCGGGCGCGACGCCCGCCGCCGGCATTGTCACCGCCGTCCTGGCGGGCCTGGTCATCGGTGGGCTAGGCGGCTCGCCGTTCCAGATCTCTGGCCCCACCGGCGCCATGTCCGCCGTCCTCATCGTCCTGGCCGCCCGCTATGGCCTGGGTGGGGTCTGGGTCGCGGGCGTCCTGGCGGGCATCATGATTCTACTGGCCGGAGTCTTCCGCCTGGGCCGCTTCGTCGCCTACATCCCCTCGCCCGTCATCTCCGGCTTCACCTCCGGTATCGCCCTCATCATCGCCATCGGGCAGATAGACAACTTCCTTGGTGTAAAGACCCCCGCCGCCGAGAACACCATTGAGAAGCTGGCCGGCTACTTCATCCACCCCGTCCTGCCCGACCTGCGCTCGGTCGGCCTGGCGCTGCTCGTCATAGCGACCATGATCCTCATGCCGCGCCTGACAGCGCGCATCCCCGGCTCGCTGGTCGGCATCATCCTCGCCACCGTCGTCGCCGTCACGCTGGGCTGGACGGTGCCGGCCATCGGTGAGATTCCCCGCACCATCCTCCTGGACGAGCGGCTGACCCCGGCCCTCATTCCGTGGGGCGACCTGACCTCGCTCATTGTGCCGGCCGCCTCCATCGCCGCCCTGGGCGCCATCGAGAGCTTACTGTGCGCGACCGTCGCCTCGAACATGACGGGCGTCAAGGCGGACAACGACCAGGAATTAGTCGCCCAGGGCCTCGGCAACATTATCGTGCCCTTCTTTGGCGGCGTTCCGGCCACGGCAGCCATCGCCCGTACCAGCGTCGGCATCAAGAGCGACGCCCAGACCCGCCTGACGAGTGTAATTCACGCCCTGGCGATTCTGCTCTCGGCCCTGGTGTTCAGCCCGCTCATCGCCCGCGTCCCGCTGGCCGCGCTGGCGGGCGTCCTGATGATGACGGCCTGGCGCATGAACGAGTGGCACGCGATTCACTTTTTCTTTGGCCGCCGCCTCAAGTCGGCCATCGTCGGGTTTACCCTGACCATGCTAGCGACCGTCGCCCTCGACCTGACCCAGGCCATCCTGCTGGGTGTCGCTATCTCGGCCGTGATCTTCATCCGCCAGATTGCCGACATCCGCATCGAACGCCAGGAGGTCAACGTGGAGCGGATGCAGGCCCAGGGCCACGTCCTGGAGACGGCCTGCCCCCTGGTGCATGTCTACTTCGTCACCGGCCCGCTGTTCTTCGGCGCGGCCAGCACGTTCCAGGAGTCCATCGAGACGTCGGGGCTGACCAAAGTAGCGATTATGAGCATGCGCGGCGTACCGCTCATTGACGTCATGGGTGTCCAGGCGCTGGAAAACGTCCTCGAACGCCAGCGCGCGCAGGGGGGCGACCTGTACCTGTCAGGGGTGCAGCCGGCCGTGCGCTCGGTCCTCGACCGCGCCGGCTTCTCGGCCCGCCTGGGCGAGAGCCACTACTTCTGGCGCGCCGACGAGGCCATCCTGGCGGCGGAGCGTCGGCAGGTGGGCCGCCCCTGCCCCTACTGCGACCGGGCGGGCAATGAGTGTACCTTTCGTGAAGTTGGACAGACTTCAGGGGTTATGCTATAGTTAGCGCTGTAGAACGCCTCGGGAAGTTGTGCC
Source organism: uncultured Anaerolineales bacterium (assembly GCA_964522005.1). GTDB lineage: Bacteria > Chloroflexota > Anaerolineae > Epilineales > JAHCIE01 > JAHCIE01. The sequence continues at coordinate 10,665 of CAZFUK010000127.1, forward strand.
GACGTCAGACTCTGTGGCGACCGTGGTCGTCAATGCAGGTGGGCTGGTTGGACACGCGGCTCTACACCCCTTTCTCATCCTACACACTTATTGCGAGGACCTCTTCTGTGGGCAAGAAACTGTACGTGGGCAACCTGTCCTACCGCACCCGTGACGACCAGCTCCGCGATGTCTTCAGCCAGGCCGGCGAGGTCGTGGACGTCTATCTGCCGACCGACCGCGAGACGGGCCGCATGCGCGGCTTCGGCTTTGTCGAGATGGCGACGGACGACGAGGCGCGCGAGGCCATCCGCATGTTCGACGGCTACACCCTCGACGACCGCCAACTGCGCGTCAACGAGGCGCAGGCGAAGCCGGGCGACGGCGGCGGTGGTGGCGAGCGGCGCGGTGGCGGCGACCGGCGCGGCGGTGGCGACCGCCGTGGTGGTGGCGGCTACGGTCGGTACTAAACCGTCAAGGACACAGAACCCCCAGGCCCCGCCTGGGGGTTTTGATTTAGAGCCAGCCTGATGTTACAATAAGATGAGTCAGGTCAGAAACTTCCTACACGACTGAGGATACTATGAAACTGTGGGGCGGGCGATTTGAGAGCGGCATGGACCAGCTG
>CAZFUK010000128.1:0-11227 GCA_964522005.1 uncultured Anaerolineales bacterium
AGCCAGTGCTGAATATACCCCTCAGTATACCACATTTTTCGCACATTTGTTCGACTTCAACCTTAAGTTTTCCAGTAATGGCTCAACCTGACAGGTTTCTGAAAACCTGTCAGGTCTGCCCAATGCCAAAGCGCCGCGCCGCGCGGGCCTTCGCCCGGGCTGCCTCCTCCTCGCGCGTCTTCGGCGTCGCACTCGTCTCCAGGGTAGCCAGCAACTGGGCCGCGACCTGGGCGATGTCCTCGACGGCGGCGTTGAAGGCGGCCGCGTTGGCCTGGGAGGGCTTGTTGAAGCCGGTGATCTTGCGGACGAACTGGAGGGCGGCCGCGTGAACCTCGTCCTGCGTCGCGGGCGGTTCAAAATTATAGAGGGGTTTGATGTTACGGCACACGCCGAAATGCCTCCGTTTGATGGGTGTTAGTCTTACTAGGTCTCGGTTTCACGGGCGCAGGTCGCGGCGCGGGCGAGGAGGAGGTCGCGCTCGCGGGTGTTCTGGGTGAGACGGGCGGCGCGTTCGAACTCGGCGCGAGCCTCGGCGTAGCGGCCCAGCTTGAAGAGCAGGTCCCCCCGCACGCTCGGCAAGAGGTGGTAGTTCTTGAGGGACGGCTCGGACGTGAGCTGGTCCACCACTTCGAGACCGGCCGCTGGGCCAAAGGCCATCGCCAGGGCGACGGCGCGGTTGAGTTCGACCACCGGCGAGGGAACGAGTTGAGCGAGGGCATCGTAGAGGGCCGCGATGCGTTCCCAGTCGGTTTCCTCCGCTCGCCGGGCACGGGCGTGACAGGCGGCGATGGCGGCCTGGAGGGCGTAGGGGCCGAGGCTGCCCAGGGCTTCGGCCCGCGCCAACGCGGCAAGACCGCGTCGGATGAGGACGTAGTCCCAGCGGGCGCGGTTCTGGTCGAGCAGCAGGACCGGCTCGCCGGCGGGGCCGACGCGCGCCCGCAGCCGCGACGCCTGTATCTCCATCAGCGCCACGAGGCCGTGGACTTCTGGCTCCTGGGGCGTCAACTCGGCCAGCACGCGACCCAGCCGCAGGGCGTCCTCGCACAGGCCGGGGCGGACCCAGTCGTCGCCGGCGGTGGCGGAGTAGCCTTCGTTGAAAATGAGGTAGATGACCTGAAGCACCGACGACAGGCGGGCGCCGAACTCCGCGCCCGTCGGCACCTCAAACGGCACCCGCGCCTCGGCCAGGACCCGCTTGGCCCGCACGATGCGCTGGGCGACCGTGGGCTCCGGCACGAGGAAGGCGCGGGCGATTTCCTCCGTGGTCAGGCCGCCCAGCAAACGCAGGGTCAGGGCGACCCGCGCCTCGGTGGAGAGGACCGGGTGGCAGGCGGTGAAGATGAGGCGAAGCAGGTCGTCGCCAATCGGGTCGTCCATCGGCGTGTCCACCTCTGGCGGAATCTGCGCCTGCTGGGCTTCCAGCTCGCGCCCGAACTCGGCGTGCCGGCGGTCCAGCCGCGTGTCGCGGCGCAGCCGGTCGATGGCGCGGCGCTTGGCGGTGACCATGAGCCAGGCGCCCGGGTTGTCCGGGACGCCTGACTCGGGCCACCGCTCCAGCGCGATGACCAGCGCGTCCTGCGCCAGGTCTTCGGCCAGGCCAATGTCACCCACCTGGCGCGCCAGGCTAGCGATGAGGCGCGGCGACTCGATGCGCCAGACGGCTTCGATGGTACGGTGAAAGTGGGCGGTCGTCATGAGGGTGAGTCAAACCCTTTAGGCGGGTCCAAAGTCCGAGGGGTCGAAAATCTGGCGCAGTTCGACCTCGCCCTCCCAGCCTGGCCAGTGCTCCTGGTGAACCTGGAGGAAGCGCCGCGACCACTCAATGGCTTCTGCCTTGGACTTGACCTGGTAGACCGCGTAGCCGCCGATGATTTCCTTGGCTTCCGCGAACGGGCCGTCGGTCACGCTCAGCTTGCCGTTGGACAGGCGCACCCGCGCGCCCTTCGAGCTATCGTACAGCCCGCCCGTCTCGATCATCGCGCCGGCCTGCGTCGCCTCTTCCCCCAGGCGCAGGATGGCGTCCATTAGCTCCGGCGGGGGTGGGCCAGCGTTCTCAGCCGACCTGACCAATGTCATAAACTTCATCGTCGTGTCTCCTTCGTATGGGGTTAGCGAGCGGCGTTAGCAGCCGCCTCGGCGCGGTGGCGCTCTTCCTGCTCCCGCAGTTCCGGCGTGAACTCCGCGCCGAAGTCGTCATCCTCGAACACCTGGCGAATCTCAAGCTCTGTCCCGCCGTCGAAGGGCGCGCGCTTGACCCACTCAATCACCTCTTCCCGGGAGCGGGCCTGAAGCAGCCAGAAACCGGCGATGAGTTCCTTGGTCTCAGCGAACGGCCCGTCAATCACCGTCCGCTTCCCGCCCTCAAAGCGGACCCGCGCCCCCTTGGAGCTAGGGTGCAGCCCCTCGCCCGCGAGCATCACGCCCGCTTTGACCAACTCCTCGTTGTAGCGGCCCATCTCGGCCATTTCCTCCTGGCGCGGTAGGACACCTGCTTCGCTCTCCGGACTGGCCTTCACAATCACCATGAAACGCATCGTTATGTCTCCTTGTAGTGTCGAGTTCGGAACTCGACGGGCTGATTTTCGGTTCTACTTAGACGTCGAACGACGGGGGCCAGAATCGACACAACCGACACCTATTTTGGGCAAAATCGAAAAATGCTCAGCCCGGAGGCCTGTAGGGTCTGAATGCCTACGAGGGCGGATGGCGAAGACCCGGCGGGTGCGGAGGGAGCGTCAAGCGAATAGGCGGGCTTGCTCGAAGACCGGCTCGTCCACGCCTAACGCGCGGCAGACCTGGTCGAAGCCATCCTTGCCGACCCGCACGCGGTCCGCGCCGAGCCGCCGCCGCAAGACGTCAATCGTCCGCGCGGCGTGGGCATCCCCCTCGTGGAGATAGTGCCCATAGCCGTGCTGGCGGTAAAGATCGGCGGCCCACTGGCGCGTCTTGCGCCCAAAGCCCCCATCATCCTTAAACGTGGACACCACCACCCAGTCCACCGCCGGGTCGAGCAGGTCGGCCAGCCGCTCCGGGTCGCACGGCAGCAGGGGCGCCAGGCTGGCCTGGGTGGGGATGCCCGCCTGCCGCACCGTCTGAATGGCTTGCAAACGGTCGGCCAGGGGCGCGCAGGCCGGCTCGAACACCCTACGCACCGCCTCATCATCCGTCGTGATGGACATGCACACGGCGACCCGGCCCGGCATCTGGCTGAACAGGTCAATGTCGCGGACCACGAGCGGGGCGCGGGTCTGGACCGTCAGCAGGCGCGGGGGGTAGTCAAGCAGCGCCTGAAGACAGGCGCGCGTCAGTTCCAGCTTGCGCTCAATCGGCTGGTAGGGGTCGGTGACGGTGGACATGTAGACGTTTTTGCCGGCCAGCTTGCCCTGCCGCCCGGCGGCCCGCAGCAGCCGCTCGGCGTTGGCCTTGACCGTCACCCAGCGCCCCCACGTCTCGCGTAGGGGCTCATCGAATACAAACGCTGGGGCGTAACAGTTATGGACGACGACGCCGTTGGCGATGAAGTCCTCAGTGCCGGTGGTTATGTCGAACATCTCCATCTCGGTACCCAGAGGCGTGATGTCCACCACTCGCAGGTCGTGCTGCGCTCGAACGAGGCCGCCGGCGATCTTGAGCTTGCGGGCGACGGCCGGGTTGACCAACTGAAAGAGTCGAACGTGTTGGTGTAACCCCCCTGTAATCCGCAGGGTACGGACTTTCTTGCGCGCTGGTGTGTGGTCTTTGTCATAGACATAGGTAAAGCCCTGCTCTGTCAGACTGCGCTCGATGATGTCAAGGTAGACCTGATCGCTGTTGTGAATTCGCAGGACTGAAGTGTCCCCGTTACCTGTGTTGCCGCCTTCAGCATCGATAGCGCCTGCTAGAAAACCGCGACGGAACTCTGCCGTATCCAACTCCGGAATGAGCCGCTCAATCGCCTGGAAATTGGCCTTACTGCTGGTGCGTATGGATGGGATGCTGGGCTTATTGGGGTGCATGGCAAAGCCAAACCAGGTGGGGGTCACGCCGAAACCTTCGAGATAATGGGCGGCGCGCTCCACAGCCATCTGATCTTGCATAACAAGACGAAATGAATGGACGACCCCGGCGCTGTTGGGGGTGCGCCGATCCGGATGGCGTTTCAGATGGCCGTCGCCTCGAATCACTCCTGCTAGATAGCCCCGGCGATAGTCCTCGCTCTCGTCTGGTGTGGGGGCTGCGGTGCCCAGCCCTGTGAGACGGTCATTGAGGGTTAGGTGGGGCCGCTGCCCTGGGGCGTCCGTAACATACTTCCAGCCACGTTGGCTTACCAGAAAGCGATGGTCCCCCGATGTCACGATCTCCACGCCATTGGCTAGCCTGAGACGATAGGCCGGCTTGCGGTTCGACCAATGCGCCAGGACCGTCGTTTCAACGAAGTGACGAAACAGCCCGCGACGCTCCGTTCCGATGATGCGGTCTCCGACTTTTACATCCCGTAGCGGTTTCGCCCTGCCGTCAGCCATCTGGATTAGAGTGTCTCCACTCAGGCAGTAGGAGCAGTTGAATGCGCAGCCACGGTAGGGGTTCAGGCTGTAGTGGAAGCCCGTCCCCGGCACCTTGACACTGGTGAAGCCGCGCGTCTCGGTCAGGATGGCGGCCGCCTCAATCTCGCTGATTTGAAGTCGTTGGTTCATGGTGTGTGTCAGACGCATTACGCCGGGCGAATCTTTCTCCACGGAAAAGATGCTGAAATTAGACTATAATGGAAGTGCGTGTTGTCACCTCGTGGGGGTAGCCCACCCGGCAGCGGCACTTGCCCCTGTGCCGATCTCTTTCCCCAGATACCCCTCGGTGTCTGGGGCGTTTTTATGTCCGATGCCCCTGGGCCGCCCTCTATAGATAAGGAGAGTTCCCCATGCACTCCTCCACGACGCTCCCCCGGCCCCATAGCCGGCATTCCGTCGTCCCCCAGGTGGGCGCGGCGACCGCCGCCTGCCTGACGCTGCTCCTGGTCCTCGGCCTGGGCGTCTGGCTGGCCCTGGCCCAACTCGTTCCGCCCGCCGTCGTTCCCGCCACCGCGCCCGCAACCGAGTTCTCGGCGGAGCGCGCGATGCAGCACCTCCAGGTCATCGCCCAGGAGCCTCACCCGCTCGGCTCGCCCGCCAGCGCGGCCGTACGCGACTATCTGGTGCGCCAGATTACCGACCTGGGCCTGACACCCGAGATCCAGACGACCACGGTCGTCAACCGCTTCCCTAGCTCGACCACGTTCATGGCCGGCACGGTCCGCAACATCGTGGCGCGGCTGCCGGGCACGGCCAGCACCGGCGCCATTGTCCTGGACGGCCACTACGACGCCGCCTCGACCGGCCCCGGCGCGGCCGACTGCGGCTCGTGCGTCGTCACGCTGCTCGAAACAATGCGCGCGTTGAAGGCGGGACCGGCGCTGCGCAACGATGTCATTTTTGTGTTCGCCGATGGCGAGGAGAACGGCGACCTGGGGGCGGAGGCGTTCGCCGCGTCGCACCCGTGGATGCGCGATGTCAAGCTCGCCCTCAACTTCGAGGCGCAGGGCGCGGGCGGCTACTCGCTCATGTACTTCACCAGCCCGAACAACGGCTGGCTCATGACCGAGTTTCTCAAGAGCGCGCCGCATCCCCTGGCGCAGGGGTTCTTCGCCACGCTGCTGAGCCAATTCCTACCCGGCAACCAGTTGGGGTGTGACCTTGAAGAGTTCACCTCGCGCGGCGTCGCTGGCCTGGACTTCGCCCTGCTCAGCGACACGCCTGCCTACCACACCCAACGCGACAGCGTCCAGGTGATTGACGCCCGCAGCATCCAGCACCACGGCGACTACGCCCTGCCCCTGACGCGCCACTTCGGCAACCTGGACCTGAGCGCGCTGCCGAGTACGCCCAACGCCGTGTTCTTCAACATTCTGCCCGGCGTCGTGGTCCAGTACGCCGAGACGTGGACGCGGCCGCTGGCCGCCCTGTTCGGGCTGGTCTTCCTGGCCCTGCTGGGCCTTGGCTTCCGCCAGCGGCGGCTGAGCCTGGGCGGCGTGGTCGTGGGCGGCCTGGCCTTCGTGGTGAGCGCGGTCGTCGCCCTCGTCCTCGTCGTCCTGCTCTGGACCGGCCTCAAGGTGGTCAGCCCGGAACTGCGCGTCATGATGATCGGCGCGTACCAGACCGACCTGTTCCTGGTCGGCTTCAGCCTGCTCGTCCTCGCCGTCATGGCGGCCGTCTACACCTGGCTGCTGCATCGAACGCGCCTGGCGAACCTGAGCGCGGGCGCGCTGCTGGTGTGGGCGGGGCTGATGGTCCTCACCAGCCTGGGCGCGCCGGGCATGAGCTACGTGTTCACCTGGCCGTTCGCCTTCGCCCTGCCCCTGCTGGCCTGGCTGCTCGTCCGCGACGAGGCCCACGCCGCGCCCTGGGGCGACCTCGCCGCGCTGACGCTGACGGCCCTGCCGGCGCTCGTCATCCTCATCCCCCTGACGGTCCTCCTGGTCCCGCTGACGAACCGCTTCGACGGCCTGCTGAACCTGCCGCTCGCGCCGGTTAGCGCGCTGTTCATCGCCTTGCTCGGCGGCCTGCTGGTCCCGCACCTCGCCCAGATCGGGCGCGGCGCGTGGCGGGCGCCGGTCCTAGTCCTGGTCGTGGGGCTGGCGTTCATCGGCGCGGGCTACGTCGGCTCCGGTTTCAGCGCCGACCACCCTCGGCCGACCAGCATCGCCTACGAACTAAAACCCGACATCGGCCAGGCCACGTGGTTCAGTCAGGACCGCGATCTCACCCCCTGGACGGCCCAGTTCTTCCCGGCCGGCGCGGAGGCCCACCGCGACGCGAGCTTCCCCTTCTCCGGCATGCCCGCCTTTACCGCCGCCGCTCCGGTCATCACCCTCCCCGCGCCCGAGGTACGCGTGCTGGCCGACACCGTGACGGGCGAGCAGCGCCGCCTGCGGCTGGGCCTCGTCTCGCCGCGTGGGGCGGGGAACCTCGAAACCCAGATTGACGCGGAGGGGGAGATCATCGCCGCCAGTCTCAACGGCCAGCCGATGGACCTGTCGCCTTTGCCGGGCGACCACCGCCGCCTCGCGTTCACCTACGCCGGTCTGCCGGCCGAGGGCGTGGAGGTGAGCCTGACGGTGAAGTCGGCGGGGTCGGTGCGAGTCTGGCTGCGCGACGGCACGCCGGGCCTACCGACCATCCCTGGCCTGACGATACGGCCCCGGCCGGCGGACATGATGCCGGTGAGCGGCCCGACGGTTCTGGACGCCACCACGGTGAGCCGGACGGTCACGCTCAAGCCATGAGAGGCTGGGAAGGGGTGGGAAGGGATAGGCAGGGAATGCGAATACACATGCAATTCTCACCGCGCGGCGGGCGTGGGCTGCTGCTGGCGCTGGTCCTGGCGCTGCTCCTGGCCGCCCCGACCACCGGGTACGCCGACGGCGGAACCGCGTTCGCCGCGCGGCTGGACGAGCACATGCCGGCCCTGTTGGAGCGCTACGGCGTGCCGGGCACGGTCGTGGCCTATATCCAAAACGGCGACGTGGTCTGGACGCGGGCGTATGGCGTGGCGAACCGGGGGACAGGCGAGCCGATGCGGCCCGACATGGTGCTGGAGCACGGCTCCAATGGCAAGGCCATGACGGCCTGGGCGGTCATGCGGCTGGTGGAGCAGGGCCGGGTGGGTCTGGACGCGCCCGCCAACCAGTACCTCAAGCGCTGGCAGATACCGTCCAACGAGTTCGACGCCAACACGATTACGGTGCGCCACCTGCTCAGCCACACGTCGGGGCTGACGGTCCACGGCTTCATGGACTACAGCCCGCGCCGCGTGCGTCTGCCCTCGGTGGTCGAAGTCCTCCAGGGCAAGCATCTGCTGGAGGGGCTGGTCGAGCAGATCGAGACGGGCCGCCCGTCCTGGGGCGAGGTCGAAATCGTCCAGCAACCAGGGGCGGCCTACAAGTATTCCGGTGGGGGCTACGCCGTGCTGCAACTGCTCATCGAGGACGTGACAGGCGAGCCGTTCGCCCAGTTCATGCAGCGCGAGGTCACGGATCCACTGGGGGCGAGCAGCGTGCGCTGGGCCTGGACGCCCGACCTCCAGGCCCGCGCGCCGGTCGCCTACAGCGTCGAGCAGCAGCCCCTGGAGTACCGCCCCCTGGCCGTTCAGTCCATCGGCAGCGAAATCGCCACTGTCACGGACTACGCCCGCTTCCTGGCGGCGACCGTCGAAGGGCCCAACGGCGAGCCGGTCGGGCGAGGCGTGCTCAAGCCGGCGTCGGTGGACCTGATGCTCCAGCCGCAGGTCGGCGCGAACAGCTATGGCCTGGGCTATGGCCTGGGGCGCATCAACTACAGCCGCGCCATCAGCCACTCCGGCGCCAACACGGGCTGGATGGCCTACTACATCCTGGACAAGGTCACCCGCCAGGGCTTTGTCATCGCCTCGAACTCGTCGCGCAGCGGCCCCTTCCACCACGCGGTGTTCAACGACTGGCTAGACGCGGCCTACGGCCCCGGCCCGCGTACCGACCTGCCGCCCGAGCCGACGGTCGAGTCGGTGTCCGCCTTCTTCCAGCTACCGGCTAGCGTGTTGGGCGTGGCCTGGATCCTGTCGCTGGCCTGGTTCCTGGTCCAGGTGCGCTCCGGACGGCGGGCGTGGGGAGGGCGGCCGGGGTGGCGGACGCTGTGGCCGGCCCTGGCCTGGCTCCTGCCCGTCCTGTTCATCTGGTACTGGCTCTACTCGCCGCTGCCCCTGGTCCTGCCCGCCGCGTGGCCCGACCTGTGGCCGATGCGGGCGGTGGGCTACCTGGTCGGCGCCCTGCTGGCATGGGCCGGGTTGAGCGTCGTCATCGCCCTGTACCCGAAGCCGCGCGCCGCCCGCCAGCCGGTGTTGCGTCCGGTCGGGCAAGCGGCAAGGTCATAACAAAGACATCCCTCCCTCTCCCCCTGCCTGTCCCCCGCATGGGGGAGGAGAGGGTCGGGGTGAGGGTCTTAAAGCTCCGTCACACCCTAAGACCCTCACCCTAGCCCTCTCCCCCTGGGAGAGGGGACTCGTCATGCCAACCTCGTAGACAATTCCTCAATATCGAGGGGGAGCTAAGGTCAAGTCTGGCCTGGGTGGCGCAGGCGAGCGTGGGCGGCGCGGGCCTGGGGCATCAGGCGCACGGGGGCGGGCAGCAGGGGAATGAGCGGCCGGGTCGTTCGGCTCAGCGCGATGAGCAGGGCCGCGTGGCGCGGCGACCAGGACAGCCCAAACGCCTCGCGCAGCCTGTCCGGCAGCAGCCCCGCCGTGACCCATTGGCTGACCCTGGCCGCCAGCCGCAAACCCACCCACACATGGGGGTGAAAGACATCATAGGCCAGGGCGCGCGCCGTGTCGGAGACGGTCAACTCGTCGCTCGTCAGCATGCGCGCCATGTAGGCGTTGAACTCCGGAAGGGTGGGCGGAAGCAGCGCCTCGGGGACCCCTTCGCGCCGCGCCAGGAGGCGGCTGTCCTGGTAGAAGGCTTCGCGCTCGGGGGGCGACAGGGGCCGCACGAACCGCTCATAGACCAGCAGGCCGGTGTCCATGAGCGTGGCGTGGACCCACAGCTTGAGGGCCGGGTCCTGGGCGCGGTAGCCCTGGCCGGCCGGAAACGGCCCGGCCGTCTCGGGCAACTGGCCCTGAATGGGCACGTGGACGGCGTGGAACTGGCGCAGCATGCCCTCGGCCTGCGCCTGGTCGCCAAACACAATGGTCAGCATCATATTGAGCGTGCGTTCCAGCCGGCCCAGCGGGTCGGTCTGGAAGCTGCTATGCTCGCCGACGCCCGCCGCGACGAGGGGGTGGGCCAACTGGAGCAGGATGGCCCGTCCCGCGCCGAGCAACTGGGCCTGTTCGCGCCACACCGTCCAGAACAGGCTGCGGGAGCCAAACAACCCTTCCACGTCGGAGGGCTGCCCCGATCCGGTTTGCTCCGTTCTCCACTGAGGCCGAAAGTCTTGATAGGCATCGTTTGCCACGGTCTTATCCCCAATCTAAGGCGCCATATTCTATCTTGTTCAACGCTTGCAGGACTACCGACATTCAAACCACTCGGGTGATGGCTAACCACAGAGACACAGAGGACACGGAAAGAAAGAGTTGATGATCTCTCTGACCGTGTCCTCTGTGCCTCTGTGGTTCGTTGCGTCAATCAGCGGCAGATGAGGACAGGGACTTCGCTCTCGCGCAGAACCTGGTCCACCGCGCTGCCCAGCACGGCCTCTAAGAGCGGCGTGTAGCCGTAGCCGCCCATGAGCACCAGGTCGCACCCCTGCTCGGCGACTGTGCGCCGGATGGCCTCGGCCACCGGGCCGGGGGCGGTCAGGTAGGTCGCCTGGACCTCGTGGGCGTCAAGGTACTGGCGGGCGCGGTCCAGGGTCTCGGCGGTCGGCGGGCCATCGCCCAGGACCGTCAGGACGGTCAGGCGGGCGCCCCAATGCAGGGCGAGGTAGGCGGCGGCATAGAGCGCCTCGGTGGCCTTGGGGCTGCCGTCGTAGCTCACGAGCGGCGCGCTGAGGGGCGAGACGCTGTGCGGCACGGCCAGAATGGGGCGCGGGCAGAGTTGGACCAGCCCGCGAAAGCCGTTGCGCAGGCGGGCCATGGGCGAGTCGCCCGGCGGGTGCGCCAGCGTGACCACGACCAGGTCATTCCAGCGGGCGCGGTCGCAGATGGTCGCGGTCACGCCGCCCACCTCAATGACCAGGTTGCCCGGCACGCCTGCCGCCTGGCAGCGCCGGTCGAACTCGGCCTGGACCGCCCGCGCCACCTCGCTCTCGCGCGCCTCGGCAGTCTGGACGATGTGGAGGCCGTTGAGCCGGCCGCCCTCGCGCTGCGCGACGAGGATGGCCTGCGCCAGGGCGTCCCAGCCGTCCGGCTCGCCGTTGATAGGCACCAGAAGGTCCGCCGCCAGCCGGTCTTCCGGCTCGCGGGCGAACCGCTCGCGGCGCAATTGGCCGGGTCGCGGCCCAGGCTCGAACACCGTAGGCGTCACGGCCTGGATCAACTTGCCGCCCAGGTCGGCGGCCGCCTGGACCGGTGACTTGCCCCGGCCGCCCGCCACATCCGCCGCCGCCGTGCCCACGTCAATCGCCCAGCCCAGCGTCTCCTCCAGTTCCGCCCGCCGCCGTGAAATCCAGACGTACAGGTCGGTTTCGGTGCGGTCGGGGAAGTCGCGCAACATGCCCCGCTCGCGGATCAGCCCGACGATGGG
>CAZFUK010000129.1:0-8577 GCA_964522005.1 uncultured Anaerolineales bacterium
AGAAGGGTCTTGCCGACATCAGGGTGTTCGGGGCCGAGGGCCTTTTCCTGGATTGTAAGTGCCCGTTCCCAGTAGGTGCGGGCGGTACGGAAGTCGCCCTGGTCATGGAAGACTCCACCGAGGTTGTTGAGGGTGGCGGCAACGACAGGGTGTTCGGGGCCGAGAGCCTTTTCCTCGATGGTGAGGGCACGCTCTTGGTAAACGCGGGCGGCGCGCAGGTCGCCGTGACTGCGGAGGACCTCGCCCAGGTTAGTGAGGGAGTTGGCGGTGTCGGGATGGTCAGGGCCGAGGACCTTCTCGTGGATATCGAGAGCGCGTTGCAGGTAGGCGCGGGCGGTACGGAAGTCGCCTTGGTCTCGGACGACGAGGGCGAGATTACTAAGAGTACCTGCAGTGCGGGGGTGGTCGAGGCCGAGGGCCGTTTCCGTAATGTGGAGAGCGCGTTCGAAGTAAGTGCGAGCAGCGAGAAGCTCGCCTTGGTCCCGAACGACCAGGGCAAGGTTGTTGAGGGCCATGGCGACAAAGGGATGGTCGGGGTCGAGGGCCGTTTCCGTAATGCGGAGAGCACGCTCGGCCAATGTGCGAGCTCTTGCAAGGTCATTCTCAGCCCGGAGAAGTTCGGAGAGATAGGAGAGGGCCTTTGCGACATCGAGGTGATCGATACCCAGCGTATGTTCAAGAATCGGGATTGCCTGTTCATAGAGGGAACGAGCTATAATCATATTCCCCTGGCGATGGAAAACTAACCCTAGATTACCTAGAGAACGCGCTACATCAGGGTGGTCTGGACTAAGAACATGTTCGCGGCTTGCGAGGGCGCGCTCGTGGTAGCTACGGGCTGTGTGGAAGTCACCCTGGTCGTGAAGGACGAGACCGAGGTCGTTGAGGGCCTGCGCGCCGTCGGGGTCATTGGGGTCGAGGGCCGCCTCCGAGAGATGGACGGCCCGCTCGGCAGCGAGGCGAGCGTCGTAGAACTGAGCGCGCGTCCTGAGATATTCCGAAAGCTGGTGGAGAAGACGAAGGGTAGGTCTGACGCCCAAGGTGTGGTGGGCGGTGTAAGCGGTGGCAGCCAGGACGTGTGGTGCAAGACGAGCGCATAGGGCCCAGACTGTGATGTTTGTGGTAATGTCCTCTGATGGAAAGGCTGCCGATAGTAGGGTGAGGGCAGAGGTGGCCCAGATGTGGGCCTCATCGGTGGACAGGTGGTCCTGGGCGACGACCTGGACGAGGCGGTGGATGGCGAGCTGGTCGGCCTGGCGCTCCAGGAGCGAGTAGCGGACCAGCGGACCCAGCAGGCGGTTGAGGGCCAACGGGTCGGCCAGGGCCTGGGCCAGATCCGGCGGCAGATGCTCGCGCCCGGCCTGGATGACGGAGAGGGGAATCCCCTCCGGGGCGAAGAAGGCGAATAGGCTGAGCAGGTCCACGGAGCGCGGACTTTGGCGGGCGAGGTCGGCTAGCGCGAGGTTGTAGGTGGCGCCCACCGAGCGGGGGTAGTCTTCGGGCCCGTGCTCGTCCTGCCAGAGTTCCGCGCGCCGGGTCTCGAACAGTCCCAGATAGTCGGCGATGGGCATCCCATTGACGGCCATGTAGGCGCCGGCCTGGACCAGGGCCAGGGGCAGGCAGCCCAGCGCCTTCGCCAACTCCTCCGCCCCCTCGTCGCTATGGGCCTGAGAGCGGCGCACCAGTAGGTCCACCGCCTCCAGCAAGGGGAGGACACGGACGGTGCGCGAGACGGCGTCGCCGGTCCAGTCGGGGTGGCGGGAGGTGTTGAGGGTATGACCCTGACCGGTGCGCGGGCGGTAGGGGCGGATGCTGGCCGGATCCGAGGCGTTGTCGTAGACGAGGAGCCAGCGAGAATGGCTCTCCAGCCAGCGCAGGACCGCGCCGACGATGAGCGTCTGGTCGGAGACGTTGTGCAGCGGCAGCCCCAGCGGCGGCGCGAGTGCGGCGAGGTCGGCGGCCAGGGTGACCGGGTCTTCGGCGCGCAGCCAGGCGACGAGGTCGTAGTCCGCGAGATGGCGGTAGGCGTATTCGAGGGCAAGGCTGGTCTTACCGATGCCGCCGAGACCGTGGAGGGCGTGCGGCTGGGTCAGGGCGGCGGAGGGCTGGCCTCTCAGGTCGGTTTCGAGTTGGGTGAGCAGTTCTTGGCGGCCCGTGAAGGCCGGGTTACGGTGGGGCAGATTGTGGATAATTTGGCCGTTACCCTTGCCGTCGTCTGTGAGGCCAGGCGAGACAGGCGGCGGGAGCGGGGGGAGTTGTTGGCGCTTGAGGAAGGTGTCAACGGCGGTGAGCAGGTCGGCGTAGGTTCCGCGTTGTTCGAAGTGCTCGATGAGGTTGATGAGGCAGCGTTGTTGCGAGACGCCGGGCGGCCAGAGGCGGGCGCGGTCGAGGCGCAGCTGGAACAGCAGACCGACGACGGCGTCTTCGTCGAGGACGGCGTTGAGATGGTCCAGGAGCAGGCTACGGTCGAGGGTCGGCATGGAGGGAGCATAGCACGGGCGGGAGGATTTGTCAAGCGTCTTACGCCCGTCAGTCTACCAGGCCGGCGCGCAGGGCAACGACAGCGGCCTGGGTGCGGTCGGCGACGCCGAGCTTGGCGAGCACCGCGCTGACCAGGTTGCGCACCGTGCCCTCGGCCAGGAACAGGCGCTGGGCAATCTCGGCGTTGGTGCAGCCCTGGCCGAGCAGCCGCAGCACCTCGCGCTCGCGGGGCGTGAGGTCGGTCAGCGAGGGGGCGTCGGGGGCGGCCGGCCGGCCGGCGATGTGGGAGAACAGCTTGCCGGCGACCTGGGGGTCCACAAAGGTCTGGCCCGCCACCGTGCCCACGATTGCTCGCACCAGCCCCGCGCGCGGCGTGTCCTTTAAGAGGTAGCCCGCCGCGCCGGCGCGAATGGCGTCGAAGACCCAGTCGTCGGTGGCGTAGGTCGTGAGGATGAGGACTTTGACCCCCGGCGAGCGGGCGCGAATCAGCCGCGTCGCCTGGAGGCCGGTCATGCCGGGCATGTTCAGGTCCATCAGCACCACGTCGGGCTGGAGCGCGGCGGCCAGCTCGACCGCCGCCGCGCCGTCCTCCGCCACGCCCACCACCTCGATGCCCGACGCCGCGCCCAAAATCGCCGCCAGCCCCTCGCGTACCAGGTCCTGGTCATCGCAGATGACAACGCGAATCATCACCCCTCCCCCTGGTCCAGCGCCAGTCGAACGGTCGTACCGTGCTCTGGCCCACTGTCCACCTCCAGCACGCCCCCCAGCGCCGCCGCTCGTTCCTGCATCCCCTGCAACCCGTAGCGTCCGTCCGCTACCTCGTCCGGCGTGAAGCCCCGCCCATTGTCGGCCACCGTTAGCGTCACATGGCCGTTGGCCCGCGCCAGCGCGACGCGCACCCTTGTCGCCTGGGCGTGGCGTTCGACATTGGCGAGGGCCTCCTGGGCCACACGGTAGAGGCAGTCTTCCGTCTCCGACGCGAGCCGGTCCCACTCGGTGGGTACGGCCAGGTCCAGGCTCAGGTGCGCGCGGGCTGCCGTCGCGCGGGCCAGGTTGCTCACCGCCACGACCAGCCCGACTTCCTCCACGGGATGGGCGCGCAGCGCCTGCAACGAGCGCCGCGCCTCGGCCAGGCCGTCGCGCGCCAGCGCGAGGACCCGCTCGATCATGCCCAGGGCGGCGCGTGGGTTGGTCTCCCCCACCGCCTCCACCGCCTGCAACTGAACGATGAGGGCGGACAGTGAGTGGGCCAGCGTATCGTGCAGTTCGCGCGCCAGCCGGTTGCGCTCCTGACTGACGGCCAGCCGCTCGGTGGTGAGGGCGTAGTGGGCCAGCTTGAGGTTAGCGGCGGCGAGGGCCTGCTGCTGCTCGCGCTGGCGTTGGACGAGCCAGCCGACCCCCACCGCGACCACTGTAACGGTGGCGGTGCGGGTGATGAACAGCAGGACAAAGAGGGGGTGAAGCGGGCTGTTCGTCGCTACCAGGGGCCAACTCAGCAGCCCATCGGCCAGCGAGAGGACGAGAGGGGTTAGCAGGGTCCAGCGCAGCGGGTACTGCCAGGCCACCAGCAGCGTGATCGTGTGCAGCAGGAACCACAGCCGCCCCAGGAGCAGCAGGCTATTGAGTTCCCGCACAGTGGGCGACACGAGCCAGACCAGGGTGAGGTACTTCTCGCCGACCATATTGACGGAGGCGAGGAGGAGAATGACGGACAGAAACAGGTCGCCCAGCCGCCGCCGCGCCGCCGGCAGCCAGCTTAGGGCGAGGAGCAGCAGCGGGATCGGCATGGTCACCAGTAGAAACGGTTCCAGCGGGATTTCGATCCCCTGGCCCGCCCCGACGGTGCGGCGGAGCAAGGGGATACCGATGACCTGCGCCAGGACGAGAATCTGGACCACGCGGAGCACACCAGGCTCAAGGGTCTGTCGCATACGGCGTGTACGACACCTGCCAGGGGGGCCAACGGCGCCAGGGCTGCACTAGGACTATCATAGCACACATAGCGGCCACCGCCAAGACCCTCGCCGCGACCGCTCTCACCCGCCGGCGTGACGCGAATCACGCCGAATCGTGAGGCCAGACACTAGCCCTGGCGGTGTAAATAGGTTATGCTAAGGGGAGCACATCCCGCGCCTCAACGAGGAGCCTCATCCATGCCACAGCGCTGCTGCGAGTCAACCTACGCCTATCACGGCTATCTCCTTCGTCTCTGGCGTGTCGGTCGGAATGCGCCCTGGCAAATAGTCGCCAAAGATGTCGAAACGGGTGACGAGTTCCCCTTCCAGACCCTGGACCACTTGCTTGAGTTCCTGCGTGCACAACTCACTGGCCCCGATATGAGTAGCTCCCGCTAACTGCCGAACGATTCACTTTGGGGGGAGACCCATCATGCCACGCTTGACGCGCCTGGTTCGCGTGTTCCTCGTCCTGCTCGCCGTGGCCCTGCTCGGCGGCTTGTGGCTCGCTCGCCCTGACGCCTCGCTGGCCGACGGCGAGCGTTTTCGCGCCGCCTGGGAGCAGGCCCGCCGCGTTGGCTCGTACCGCTTTAACGCGGACATCCAGCAGACGCTGACGCCGCGCCCGCTGCCCGAGATGATCGGCCAGACCGACCAGCGGGCCGGCCTGGTGGTCCAGGGTGATGTCCAGCAGGCGGGCCATGCCCGGCTCCAACTCCAGCTCAGCCAGGGCGTCGCCAGCATCCCCCCCATCACCCTGATTCAGCAGGGTGACCAGTCCTTCGTCCAAAAGGGCGACCGGCTGGAACTGGTCCAGAACCCGGTCGGCCTCGTCGCGCCGACCGCCGACTTCATGAGCTACCTGGCTGCCGCCGACAATGTGCGGCAGGTGGACAGCGGCCCCCTGCCCCAGTCAGGCTCCAGTGAGGTCTTCACCCGCTACACGTTCGACGTCAGCGGGGCGCGGTTCGCGGACTATCTGCGCGCCCAGCTTCAGGAGCGGGTGCAGCGCGAGGTCGGGGCGACCGTCACCATCGCTGTCCCCGACCAACTCGGCCGGCTGAGCGGTCAGGGCGAGCTGTGGGTAGACGGCCAGGGCTTGCCGCGCCGCCAGGCTCTGACGCTGGCCGTTCCCCAGACGACCGACCTGTATGACGCCCGCGCGGTCATGGTCGTGGACTTCCGCGACTTCGGCCAGGTGACCGCCCTCCCGCAGCCGGTCCAGGGCGCCGACGGCGCCTGGCGGCTGAGCGAGCCGACAGCGCCGACTGGGGGCGATGGCGCCGTTCCCCTATGGCATAGTGCGTATTCCGTATTGTCTCTTCCGTCTTTGGTCTTTGGTCTTTGGTCCTTGGTCCTGTTGTTGGGCCTGGGCGTGTTTATGGTCGCGGTGCTGCGGGTGCGCCGCCGCCGCCGCGCGCTGTACACGAGCATCGTCACGGTCACCATCGTGAGTCTGGTCCTGGGGCCCCTGCTCCAGGCCTCGCGGCTGATTGACTTCACCGAGCGCCAGGTCCAGGCCGCCACGGCCCGCCCGGTGACCGACGTCCTGGGGCTGACGGGCGGCGCGGGCGGGGGCAACGCCCTGCCGGTCCCCGCCGGCCCGCTGGCCCCCCAGACGAGCGGCTCGACCGCCCAGAGCATTCTCGCCTGTGGCGATGGCGCCGACAGCGTAGACAGCGACAACGACGGCCTGAGCGACAAGGTGGAGAACTGCCTCGGCACCGACCCCTACAACCCGGACACCGACGGCGATGGGTTGAGTGACGGCGTCGAGGTCACCGGCTTCTCCTACAACGGGCAGACCTGGTACAGCGACCCGCTGCGGGTGGACTCCAACGGCGACGGGCGGAGCGACCTGGAAGAGTGGCCCGCGTCGGCGGGCGGCAAGTCCCCCGTCATTGACACCGACAACGACAAAATCCCCGACCTGTGGGACATGGACGACGACGGCGACGGCGTGGACGACACCCTCGACCTGTCGCCGACCACCAAGAGCGCCTACCTGCCGTCCTTCAGCCTGCAAACCCAGAACCCGAACTTCGATGGCGCGCAGTACATCGAAATCCAGCTTCAGCCGGAGACGGCCAGCCACCTCCGCTACGGGATGGGCCGCTTCGACTGGCCGAGCGATGCCGAGGGGACCATCACCGACCTGGACCAGTCCACCAACGATATGCGCCTTATCCCTGTGCTCCAGGTGGACACCAACGTGGCCCCCGACACAACCTATGCTCAGAAATACGGCGTGAGCGTCCTGCGCGATGGGGCGAGGACTCGGCTCGTGGTTCCCCTGGCCGTCGCCAGCGCCAACACGACGACGGGCGGTGGGGTCACCCAGTACGACCGCGTCCAGGCGTTCTATGCGAAGATAGGCTATGGGCCGGCCGAGCAGGCCAACATCGAGTGGACGAACGCCAAGCTGCTCTGGATGGTCCACGCGACCCTGGACCGCTACGTCAACTGCGCCAACCCCGACACACCCAACGCCATCACATGTCGGGTCGAGAGCGGCTCCAACATTGTGCAGACCTACGAGGACAGCTTCCGTGTCAGCGGCCTGCGCATCACCAAGAGCCGCGCGTTTGAAACCGCCCTCTTCGGCACGCCGCAGTTTCCTACCGAGGACCAGCAACTCTTCCAGTTCAACCTGGCCATGGTTGGACTGTTCATGAGTAAGGACACGCTGGCGACTCAGCCAGCCGGCGACACCTTCCTCCAGGAAGTCGAGCGCCGCTTTACCAGCCCCAACACCCCGCTGGAGCAACGCTGGGGGCTGCCTAGCAGTACAACCGTCGCCGTCTCGCGCACCGTCTACAGCCACCACGACGAGGGTCTGGCCGGCATCAGTACGGCCGCCCAGAGTTTCCTGAACACCAACTACCCGGATAGCGCCTACACGGCCGGCCGCTGCGGCGACAGCGTCGGGAACCAGTTTAAGTGCGCGACATTGGCCCTCGCCTTTGAGGAGCAGTTGGGTGTAGTGGGCCTGGACGACCTGACGGCGGTGGGAACGGAGGGCTTCTACGCCAACCTGGGCGACGTGTCGCTCACCCGAGCGCGCGCCTGGCGGATGATGGGCTACGAGTCGGCGGGCGGCCAGTGGCGGGCCATGTCGCCCGAGCGCACCATTGACGTGATGAACCGCCGCTACTCTGGCTCCAACCTCCAGGCCG
Source organism: uncultured Anaerolineales bacterium (assembly GCA_964522005.1). GTDB lineage: Bacteria > Chloroflexota > Anaerolineae > Epilineales > JAHCIE01 > JAHCIE01. Next base: position 7,616 of record CAZFUK010000129.1, read on the forward strand.
CGCTGGCCGAGGCCCAGCAGACCTATCCGCTGCTGACCCTGGCCGACATGCGCTATCTGACCTACCTGGCCTATGCCTCCGCCCTGACCGGCGCCTCGAAGGTGGCCCAGGTGGGCGACCTCAAGTTGCTGCTCGACCAGCAGCTTGAGGATCAGATGGTGGGGATTGTGAGGCTCCAGGCCGCGCGCACGCCGAACTACTTCGGCGGTGTGTTCGGCGCGACCCAGTACCTGGAGAACCTGCGTCGCCAGCAGCAGGCCTTCAACTCCATCCGCGAGGCGGACGAAGAGCTGGTCGTGGTGCGGGCCGAGCAAAATGCTTATCTGCGCTCCCAGACCTACTGGGCGCGGACAGGCCAGGTGGCGGCGGTTGTCGGCGGCCTGCTGCTCGTGGGCGCGATCATCCTCCAGGCCGTCCAGCAAGCCTGCCTGGACCGCAACGCCCCGCCGGGCACCGAGCCGCGCGACACCTGCGGCCTGGACCAGACCGCCATCAAGGTGGCGAGCATCACCATCGGCGCGCTCCAGCAGGTAACCGCTGCCGTCACCCTGGTCGTGACCATCAAGGGCTTCACCCAGGCGGGCGCGGAGGCCACCAAGACGGCGGGGAGTCTGCTGGCGAGCTTCAAGGCGGCGGGAACCATCGCCAAGGGCCTCGCCATCCTCGGCCTGGTCATCCAGCTGGGCGTCATCTGGACCACGTTTGGCCTGGCGGTGGCGGGCGGCGCATCGCCCGGCTCCATCGCCTTCAACATGGCCCTCGCCACGGCCATTGTCAGCACCATTGTCGCTCTCATCTTCTTCGCGCTCGCCTTCGTGCCAGGGATTAACATCATCGTGGCGCTGATTGGCCTCATCGATGGTATCGTCACCCTGGCCACCAACGGCCGGTTTAGCATCACGGCCTACCTCATCGAGGGCATCGTCAAATCCTTCTACGACGTCTCGATTCTGGCCAACATC
>CAZFUK010000129.1:8587-11197 GCA_964522005.1 uncultured Anaerolineales bacterium
AATGTCGAGTCGGCGGGGGCCACGACAACCCTGAGCGGGGCGGTATCGGGCCTGGTGCAGGGGGCCACCTTCTCCTACACCGACATCTACCGCACCGTGTTCACAGGCAGCCGCGTTTCCCAGGGCGACGCCAACGCCTGGATGGAGTTCCGAGGCAGCACGCCGTCGGCCGGCGCGACGGTCGCGACCTCGCCCGTCAACCAGGGCGACTTCCACTGCGAAGTTCAGGCTGACCCTGTATATATTCCTTCCCCCTTCGGTGATATTCCTGTTCGCGCTTCCATCTGCACCAACAACGCCGGCGTCAGCTTCCGCCTTGACACGGCGCGGCCCAACGTCGAGCTGAAGGTTGAGGCCCTGCTGCACTACACCATTCCCTACAAGGAGTGCGGCCTCGGCATCTGCGGCAGCACCAAGCACGAGCGCGGGACGAGCGACCCGTCGTCGTTCACCCTCTACCTGGACGTGCTGCCCCCCACGGTCGAAGGCTTCTGGGGCTTCATGCCCGTCACGACCAACGCGAACCACAAGTTCAACCTGGACCGCGACGGTGATGGGCTGTCGGATGCGCTGGAAGCGCAGATCGGCGCCGATCCCTTGAATTGGGATAGCGACAGCGATGGGCTGTCCGACGGCTTCGAGTACTACAGCCGCGACACGCTGGGGACCGACCCGAAGCTGCCTGATACGGACAGCGACGGCCTCAACGATGGCGACGAGCTGCGCTACCGCACCAACGTGCGAGTGGCGGATACCGACGGCGACGGCCTCTCCGACGGGCTGGAGGTCTGCCGGGTCGAGATTCAGAGCGGAAACCCGGTCCAGTTAGGCGGCTGGAATGCCCAGGTCTTCGGCGCGACGCGGCCCACGCTCCACGTCTGCTCCGACCCCCTGACGCCGGACAGCGACGGCGACGGCCTGAGTGATCGGGTGGAGCAGGCTCAGGCTCTCAGCCCGTATGCCCGCAACGATGCGCCCCGCTTGAGCATCACCGGCCGCCCGCTGGACATCGGGCCGGACGGCCAGCGCGGCATCTACGTCAAGTCGGGCGAGCGGGTCACGCCCACCCTGGAACTGGCAAGCTTTGGCGCGTTCCCAGTGACTCAAACCCTCCAGGTATGCCTGCCGGGCGCCCTCACCAGCATCACCGGCGGTACGCTCCAGGGCATCGCCTCACTCCCGACACGGAGCGGCCCCACGGCGGGCTGCGGCGCGGCTGGGAGTCAAGGCTTTGCCTGGCCCTTCAGCCCGTCCAATAAGCTCCAGTTGAGCGAGGTGGTTAGCGCGACGTTCGCCTCGCTGGCAGTGACCACGACAAGCTCCACGAGCGGCACGCTCCAGACATCCGTCGTCTACTCCGGTCGGACGCTCACCGACCGCGTCAACGTGGTCGTGGACGCTGACAATCCCACCGTTCAGATTACCTCGCCCGCCAATGGCGCGGTCCTGCGGGGAACGAGCTTCGTGGTCGGCGGCATCGCCAACGACCCCACGAGCTGGGTGAGCGGGGTGGCCGTCCAGGTCAACACCGGCGCGTACCAGGCGGCGACTGGCGCCCGCAACTGGGCCTGGACCTGGTCCAACCCGCCGGACGGCGCTTACCTCCTAACCGCCCGGGCGACCGACCATCTCGGTCACACGGGGACCCACGCCGTCAACGTCACGGTGGACAACACCCCGCCGACCGTGACACTCAACCCCCCGGCCGGCGTGACGCTGGACGGCGTCGTCTACGTCCGTCCACTTGCCGGCACGAACACTGTCACGCTGGGCGGAACGGCGAACGATGCGCTGTCTGGCGTGGCCCAGGTTCAGATCAGCCTGGACCGCCAGCCCTGGCGTGACGTGACGCTGAGCGGCCCCAATTGGAGCTTCAACTGGGAGTTGACGGGCGACGCCCAGGGCAGCCACCGCGTCGCGGTGCGCGCCTTCGACGTGGCGGGCAACGAGAGCCTGCCGACCGCCCAGACGGTCATCGTGGACGCCGTGCCGCCCACCGACGAGTTGACGAGCCCCGACCTCGCCGCCTTCGACGCCACGGGCTACCCGTTGGAGGTCAAGGCGGGCGCGCCACTGACGGTCTACGGCCGCGCCAACGACGCGGGCCGCGTGCCCCTGCCCTCGCGCCCGACCTCGCTGACCGGCCCCGACCCGATTAACAGCGTGACCCAGGCGACGGTCTGGCTCCAGCCGCCCTCCCCCGGCGACTACGATGGCGGCGTCAACGCGGTCTGGCTGGGCGACATGAACGGTGACGGGCGCGGCGACCTGGCGGTCGGCCTGCCGTCGGCCAACGCCGGCGCGGGCGGCGTGTACGTGGTCCAGGGGCGAGGGGGCAACTGGCCCATCCTGCCCGACGCCGAAGCCCTGGCCGACGCCGCCCTGATCTACAGCGGCGCGCCGGGCGTGGGTCTCGGTGGGGTCGTGGCCTCGGCGGGCGACGTAGATGGTGACGGCCGCTACGACCTGCTGGTTGGCGACCCGGCCAACGGCCGCGTCTTCCTCGTCTTCGGCCGTGCCAGCAACGTGAGCCGGGAGATCGCCCTGAGCGGGCCGCGCGCCGGCGACTGGCAGGTCCTGACCCTGCCGACGGGCGCGACGCTGCGCCAG
>CAZFUK010000130.1:0-11150 GCA_964522005.1 uncultured Anaerolineales bacterium
GGAAGCGGCCGACGAGAACGTCTCCTTCATCCAGTGGCAGAACAACGAGGTGGACCTGGCGCAGTGGCTGACCAACATCCGCGAGCGCATCCGCAAGGACCAGGCGAACACCTTCTACCAGATTCCCTACCCGACCAACTTCTTCTTCCCGCTGTGGGTCGGCCTGCCGCCCACCGACGACATCAACGTGCGCAAGGCGCTGACCTGGTCGGTGGACTGGGACAAGGCCATCGCGGCGGCGTGGGAAGGCGCGCGCAACAACCGCGTCATGAAGACGCACCTGACGCCCGAGTTGCAGTGCTTCAAGGGCGATAACTGGCCCGAGTTCGGCTACAACCCGGCCAAGGCCAAGGAAGCCCTCGCCCAGTCGAAGTACGGCTCGGCCGACAAGCTGGGCAAGATTCGCATCACGACCAACGGCCAGTCGCCCAACTACATCCGCACCGCCGAGATCATGGCTGAGCAGTGGAAGCAGAACCTGGGCATCACCGATGTGGAGATCAAGCCCGGCACGCTCGACGCCTGGGGCCAGGACGCCAACTCCGTCCAGGTGCGCCGTGGCAGTTGGGGCGCGACCATCCCCGACCCCGCCGACATGATTATCGGCCTGTACAACTACTACGGCCAGCCCGCCCAGATGAGCCTCAAGGACGACGAGTTCGCCAAGCTGGCGGATACCCTCGTCTCCATGAAGCGCGACGACCCCAAGTTCTGCGACACAGTGCAGAAGGCGGAGGCCGAGCTGCTGGGCAACTACTACCTGCTGCCCATGATCTGGGACCTGTACGAGTACAACGCCAAGCCCTGGATCAAGAACTTTGGGGTCAACGTGGACAACAACTGGTACACGCTCCTCGACGTGTACATCGCCAAGCACTAAGGGTTCGTGGTTGGTGGTTGGTGGTTGGTGGCTCGTGGCTAGTACGTTGTAGTCTCCCGACTGTCATGCTGAGCGAAGCGAAGCATCTCGCCTCACACCGTGAGACTCTTTGCTTCGCTCAGACGTAACAGTTGAGAATTCTGACCGAGTGAAGCCAGAGTAGGAGACGTGGGTATGTTCAGATACTTGACGGGACGTTTTATTCTAGCCATTCCGACCATCCTCGCCGTCATGCTCATTGTGTTTACGCTGACCTATATCAGCCCGTTTGACCCGGTCAAGCTGATGCTGTTACAGAACGAAGTGCGGCAACAGGATGACCCGGAACTCATCGCCCGCATCCGCCGCCAGTACGGCTACGACCAGTCCTACGTCACGCAGTTTGTCAACTACATCACCCGCACCTTGCGCGGTGACTGGGGCATCTCCATCAACGGCCAGCGCGACATCCTCAAGGCCATCCTGGCGACGCTGCCCATCTCGGCCCAACTGGGCCTGGCCGCGGCCCTGATTACCGCCCTGGTGGGCATCCCCCTCGGCGCGCTCGCCGCCCTCAAACAGAATTCCTGGCTCGACTACTTCATCGTCGGGGGCACCCTTGTCCTCCGCACGATTCCCGTGTATGTCATGGGACCGCTGATGCTGATTCTGTTTGTCCTGGTTCTGCATTGGATGAAAGTCCCGCGCGGCTGGAACGGCCTGTTCAACAGTCAAACCATCCTGCCCATCCTCATCCTCACCTTTGGCCCGCTGGCCGTCGTCGTCCGTCAGACGCGGCAGGCCGTCCTGGAAGTGTTCTCGCAAGACTATGTCCGCACCGCCAAGGCCAAGGGCCTGTCCACCTACGCCACCCTGGTGCGGCACATCCTGCGCAACGCCCTGATTCCCGTCGTGACCGCCCTCGGCTTCATCACCGAAGGCTTGATCGCCAGCAGCGTCTTCCTGGACAACATCTTCGCCATTCCGGGCTTTGGTTCGGTGTCAGAAAACGCCTTCCGCCAACTCGACTACCCCGTGATTCTCGGTATTACCCTGGTCAGCTCCATCCTCATCGTTCTCACCAATACCCTGGTTGACCTGATTTACCCCTTCCTGGATCCTCGCGTCACGCTGGAGTCGTAGGAGTGTACTTATGAGTCAGATAGCCGCTGCCCCGAGCGCCGGACCCAACCGCGCCGCCCAACTCGCCGCCCTCCAGTTCGCCCAGAAGAAACCGCGCAGCCTGTGGCAGGACGCCATGCGCAAGCTCGTCCGCAACCGCCTGGCGGTCATCGGGCTGATTATCACCTCGCTGCTCATCTTCACGGCCATCGCCGGCGACTGGATCGCGCCCTACCCCTACACCCGCCAGGACCTGCTACGCACGGCGGAAGGGCCAAGCTGGGACCACCTGCTGGGCACCGACGAGGTGGGCCGCGACCTGCTCAGCCGCATCATTGGCGGCGCGCGCACGGCGACCCTGGTCGCCTTTATCAGTACCTTCTTCAGCGTGGTGCTAGGCCTGGTCATGGGTATCACCGCCAGCTACGGCGGACGGTGGGCCAACCTGCTGGTGACGCGGCTCATTGACATCACCATGTCCATTCCCCCGGTGCTCCTGGCGGCCATGATCGCCGCGACCTTCAAACCCCTCATCATCAACCAGGCCAAGTCGCTCTACGCGGCCACTGGCTGGGCAGCGCTCAAAAACACGGGTTGGCTGGAGTTGCTCATCGTCTTTGGCGGCCTGTCCATCGTCTTCTGGCCGGTCTTCGCCCGCCTGATTCGCGGGCAGATTCTGTCGCTACGCGAGAAGGAGTTTATCGAGGCGGCGCGTGCCGTGGGCGTGCCCGAACTCCTCATCGCCCTGCGCTACCTCGTGCCCAACGCCATCGGCCCGGTCATCGTCTACATGACGTTCACCCTGTCCTCTGGCATGGTCCTCGAGTCGTCGCTGAGCTACCTGGGCATCGGCGTCATGCCGCCCCAGGCCAGTTGGGGCAACATGATTCAGTCCAACATCGGCAGTTGGTCGTATCGCCCGTGGCTGGTGGCTGTGCCCGCCGCCACCCTCGCCATCGCCACGCTGGGCGTCAACTTCCTGGGCGACGGCCTGAACGACGCCCTCAACCCGCAATCCCAATCGTCCAAGGTGATCTAAGCGGTCGGATGCCAACCTACCCCCCTACCCCCTCCCTGGCAGGGAAGGGGCGCTGACTCCCCTCTCCTTGTAGGGGAGGGGCCGGGGGAGGGGTCCATTTCACAGGAGGTTCACATGGGACTGTCGGCCGAGCAGAAAGCGTTCTTCCACGAGCAGGGCTATCTGCCCTACACCCGCGTCCTCAGCGACGACGAGCTAGAGGCGCTGCGCCAACGCACCGTGGACCTGGCCGAGGGGCGGCTGACGCATGTGCCGCCGCGCTTCATGCAGCTTGAGGCGGCCTTCCGAGGTGGGGACGCCGCCGACGTGCCGGCCCTGGACCGCATCCGCAAGATCACCCAACTGTGCTACTTCGATGACCTGTTCCAGGGCGTCGCCAAGAAGCCCGAGATTCTGGACGTGCTCCAGGAATTCCTGGGGCCAAACATCAAGCTCTACACCGACCAACTGATGATGAAGCCGCGTTTCCACGGCACCGTCACCGACTGGCACCAGGACTCGACGGCCTGGCCCTTCTTTGTGCCGCAGGACCACGTGAGCTGCTGGATTGCCCTGGACGACGCCACCGTCGCCAACGGCTGCATGACCATGATTCCCGGCAGCCACAAGTGGGGCCCCGTCGCCCGCGAGTACCGTCAGCAATTCCTGGCCCGGCCCGAGTTGCCGGCGCCGGCGCCCGTTGAACTCAAGGCTGGCGAGTGCATGTTCCACCACGGCCTGACCTGGCATCGCACCGGCGCCAACACGACGCCCAACCGGCGGCGCGGCCTGGCCCTCCACTACATCAGCGCGGAGACCATCTACCTGGGCATCGAGAATGAGGAAAGCCGCCTGCTGACCGAGTGCGAGAAGCCGCGCGGCGAGTTCCGCTTCCTCTCTGTACGCGGGCAGGAGTTCCCAGGACGCGCATGAACACCGCCATCATCATCGGGGCCGGCGTCACCGGCCTCAGTACCGCCTACCACCTGGCGCGTCGGGGCTACGGGCGGGTGACTGTCCTCGACAAGGGCCCGGTGGGCGACGGCTCCAGCCGCCGCGCGGCCGGCATCATCACCGCCCTGCTGTGGAGCGAAACCGGCGTACGGGCCCGGCTCAAGAGCCTCGAACTCTACCGCGACCTGTCCCGCGACCTGGACGGCTACCAGTTCCAGGCCGTCGGCTGTCTGAACCTGTTCGACCCGCCCTCGTGGCCCGAGCGCGAGAAACTGCTCCCGCTCTACGACCGCCTGGGCGTCCCCTACGACATCCTGGACGCCGCCGCGATGCGCCGCCGCTGGCCCGACCTGCATCCCCACGCCGAGTGGATTGGCCTGCTCGACCCCCAGGGCGGCTACAGCGAGCCGGACGAGTACCTGCCCGCCCTGGCCGCCCGCGTCCGCGCCCTCGGTGTTGACATCCGCGAGGGCGAGCGGGTGGATGGGGTCCTGCGCGACGGCGGGCGCGTCCTGGGCGTGCGGACCGCCCAGGGTGACCTGTACGCCGACGCCGTTGTCTCGACGGTCTATGCCTGGACGGTCAGGCTCCTCGAACCCCTCGGTATCCTGGTCCCCGTCAAGGCGTTCGTCCACCAGCGTTATGTCACACGGCCGCTGCCCACCCCGCCCCACTTCCCCGCCGTCAACGCCAACCCGCTCGGCGGCTACATCCGCCCGGCCAGCGGCGGCCGACTGCTGGTCGGCGTGGAGACGCCAGACCGGCTGGAGCACAAGGTGGGGTCCCCTGACTTCCACCTGTCCAGCCTGGCCGCGCCCGACGGTCTGGCCGAGCAGGCCTGGGCCGGCTTCGTGGACTACGCGCCTGCGCTCGCCAGCACGGGCTGGGAGGACGAGCGGGTCGGGCTGATCACGTTCTCGATGGACGGCGAGCCGATTCTGGGACCGGTCGCGGGCTACCCAGGCCTCTTCGTCGGGACGGCCTTCCACTCCGGCGGCTTCGCCTACAACCCGGTCGTCGGCCTGCTGCTGGCCGAGTACGTGGCCGATGGCCGCCCGAGCCTGGACGTGTCGGCCTTCTCGCCCAACCGCTTCGAGCCAGACGCGGCCCGCGACTACCTGGCCTCGACCGTCCCGCAGTCGCAATCCTTCAAGCGCCGCCATTGAACAGTGGTCAGTGGTCGGTGGTCGGTGGTCGGTGGACTACTGACTACCGACTACCGACTACTTCCTACTCCCCACAGGAGCCACCCTATGCCCCGTTACCCCCAGGCCATCCTGATCTCGTGTGAAGCGCCGTGGGACGAGCGCGGCAACCTGCTGGAGGACGTGTTCCGCCAGCAGGTGCGCCACGACCTCGACCTCGGCTTCAAGCATGTCTACATCTTCGGCACGGCGGGCGAGGGCTACGCCGTGGACACCCCGCGCTTCCAGCAACTCGTGCGCCTGTTCCGCGAGGAAACGGCTGGCCCCGACGTTCACCCCATGGTCGGCGTCATCGGCCTATCCACGCCCACCATCGTCGAGCGGATCGCCTTCGCCTACGACGTCGGCTTCCGCGTGTTCCAGATTTCGCTGCCCAGCTGGGGCGCGCTCAACGACACCGAAATGCTGGCGTTCTTCCGTGACGTGTGCGGCGCGTTCCCCGACGCCCAGTTCCTCCACTACAACCTGCCGCGCACCAAGCGCGTCCTCACCGGTCGGGACTACCGGCGGGTCATTGACGAGGTGCCCAACCTGGTCGCCACCAAGAACACGGGCGGCGGGCTGGACCGCGCCTACGACCTGATGACCCACGCCGCCGACCTCCAGCACTTCTTTGGCGAGACCAACTTCCCCCACGGCTGCATGTTTGGCGAGTGCTCGCTGCTGTCGTCGTTCGGGCCGATGATTCCCAACAAGACCCGCGCCCTGTTCCAGGCGGGCCTGGCCCGCGATGTCGAGACCATGTTCCGCCTCCAGCATGACATCCACGTCATGGTCCAGGAGGTCCTGGGACCGGTGCTGACCGAGGGCCGCATTGACGGCGCGTACGACAAGATGATTGTGCGGTTGGCGGGGTTGGAGGAGATGCCGCTGCGCCTGCTCTCGCCCTACCAGGGCTTCAGCGAGGAGCAGTACCAGGCCGTCAAGGACGTGTTCCAGGCCAAGTACAGCGGCTGGTAAACGGGATGAAAATCACCGACATCCGGAGCATGGCGCTCATCGGCCCCGACCCGCACGGTATCGGCGGGCAGCCCCGCAACTGGCCGGTGCTCATCATCCGCGTGGACACCGACGAGGGCATTTATGGCCTGGGCGAGGCCGCCAACCTCATCTTCATGGGGATGCGCGACGCCCTGGCGCACATCAAGCGCTGCCTGGTCGGCCAGGACCCCATGAATATCCGGCCCATCTGGACAGACATGGTCTATGGCGGCCTCGCGCCGCACCCGCGCACCCAGCCGCCCAACTCCGTCACCCTCGGCCCGATTATCTGGGCCATGGCCGGCGTTGAGATGGCGTTGTGCGACCTGGTGGGTAAGGCGCTCAACACGCCGGTCTACACCCTGTTGGGCGGCCGATACCGCGACCGCATCCGGATTTACCTTGACCGCAGCACGCCGGAACACCTGGACGACCTGGACGAGTGGCGCGCGCTGGGTCTGGAAGCCAAGGAGCGCGGCTTTACCGACATCAAGTTCGACATTGACTACACCGCCACCGACCGCCAGCGCGATGTCTGGAACCGGCACATCCCAATCGAGCAGATGAACCGTATTGTGGAGCGCATCGGCGCGGTGCGCGAGGCCGTCGGCTGGGACATGGACATCGCCGTGGACTGCCACATGCACTATGATGTCACCTCGGCCATCCGGCTGGCCCAGGAGTTGGCGCCCTTCAAGCTCAAGTGGCTGGAAGACCCGACGCCCATCATCAACCCGGACGCCGTGGCCCAGATTCGCGCCAAAAGCCCCATCCCCATCTGCGTGGGCGAGATGTTCACGGCGGAGCAGTTCCGCCTGTTCATCGGCCGCGAGGCGTGCGACATCATCCACCCGGATGTCCTGTTCACCGGCGGGCTGCACGAGACACGCACCATCGCGGACTACGCCGAACTCAACTACATCCCGCTGGCGATGCATAACAATGGCTGCGCGCTGGGGACCATCGCCGCCGCGCACGTCGCCGCCGCCAGCCGCAACTTCATCGGCCTGGAGTACCACTTCCACGACGCGCCCTGGATTGGCGAGGTGGTGGATCGCGGCCGCCCCCTGTTCGAGGACGGCCATGTGCAGTTGACCGACGCGCCCGGCCTGGGCGTCGTCCTGAACGAGGACGTGTGCCGTCAGCACCTCGCGCCGGGCGAAACGCTGTTCTAATTCTTGTCCCCTCTCCCCCTGGGAGAGGGTTAGGGTGAGGGTCTTAGACGCCCCGCGCAAGGTCCAAGACCCTCACCCCGACCCTCTCCCACAGGGAGAGGGAGGGATAACGATGACCAAATCCCCCCCCCGCATCCTGACCCTTGAACTCTACGCCCCGGATCTGGCCCAGGCGTTGACCATTCCCCATCACCTGACGGCCGTGCCGGGCTTCACCGCCGAGACCATGACCGCCCACCTGCGCGAGACCGACATCCTGGTGGGGACGACGCTCAAGGCCGACTGGCTCACCCGCCCCAGCCCGCTCCGCTTCATCCAGGGCACGGGCGCGGGGACCGAGGGCTTTGACCTGCCCGCCCTGCCGCTCGGCTGTGTCGTGTGCAACGTCTTCGGCCACGAGTACGCCATGGCCGAGTACACGTTTATGATGATGGCCGCCCTCAACCGCGACCTGCTGGTCCAGGACCGCGACTTCCGGGTCGGCCACTGGGGCGACCGCCGGCCCCGCCGCGAGTTGCGCGGCCGCTCGCTGCTCATCCTGGGCCTGGGCCATATCGGGGCCGAGATGGCGCGCTGGGGCAACTTCATGGGCATGACGGTGCGCGGGCTGACCCGCACGCCGAGCGCCCGCCGCGCCGAGGCGCTGGGCCTGGCGTCCATCGGCGCGTTAACCGAGCTAGCCACCTACCTGCCTACGGCCGATTTTGTGGTCGTCGCCCTGCCGCATACACCCGAAACGCATGGCTACCTCGGCGCGGCCGAACTGCGCCTGATGCGGCCGACGGCCTACCTGGTCAACGTGGGGCGCGGGCCGGTCGTGGACGAGGCGGCCCTGTACCAGGCCTTGCGGGACCAGGTCATCGCCGGCGCGGCGGTTGACGTCTGGTATCGCTACCCGACGGCCAACGAGCGCGTTCTGCCCTCGGCCTACCCGTTCCACGAACTGGACAACGTGATCATGACGCCGCACAACTCCGGCTACAGCGACGGGACCATGCGCTATCGCTGGCAGTTCATCAGCGACAATATCCGCCGCTTCGTCAACGGCGAACCCCTGGAAAACGTCGTCTGGCCCCGCGCCTCGTAGGGTTGCCCCGACCATAAGGATGCATCCAATATGCGTATCACCGCCGTCAACACCGTCCTCCTGACCGGCCAGAACACCGGCGACCCCTTCTTCCTGGAGGCCCGCCGCCTCCGCAGCGTCGCCCTCATCGAGCTTCAGACCGATGGCGAGTACACCGGTATCGGTGAGACCTACGCGGGCTACTTCTGCCCCGAAGTCGTGCCGCCCATTGTCGAGTTCTACGCGCCCATCCTGCTCGGCGTGGACATCCTGGAGACGGACATCCACACCCTCTACAGCCGCATGTACCAGTGCGGCAACTACTGGGGCCGCGTGGGGCTGGCGCCCGCCGTGCTGACGGGCATCGAGGCAGCCCTGTGGGACCTGAAGGGCAAGGCCTTCGGCCTGCCGGTGTGGCAGCTTCTCGGCGGCAAGTGCCACGACCGGCTGCGCGCCTACGCCACGGGTGGGCCGAGCAACTGGCCGCCCGACCGCCTCAAGGAGAAGATTGACCTCTACCTGGCCCAGGGCTACACCGCGTTTAAAGTCGCCACGGGCTACTACGACCCGCGCACCGGCTTCGACGTGCCCGCCACCTCCCTCAGCGCCGTGGTGGACATGGAGGCCCGCAAGGCGGACCTGATGCGCCAGCACGTCGGCCCCGACGTGGCGATTCTCATGGACGGCCATATGGGCAACTCGACCGGCCAGACCTGGGACGTACCGACCGCCCGCGCCGTCCTCCACGCCCTTGAACCCTACGACCTGTTCTTTTTTGAGGAGCCGCTGCACTACACCGACCCGTGGGGCTACGCCGAACTGGCCCGCTCGACCACCATCCCCGTGGCGGGCGGCGAGTGCCTGACGACCCTCAACGAGTTTCGCCAGTACGCCGACCTGGACGCGCTGACCATCGCCCAGCCCGACGCGGCCTGGGTGGGCGGGCTGACCGAGTTCATCCGCATCGCCCGCCTGTTCGAGAGCCGCAAGAAGCGGGTGGCGACGCACTCGTGGGGTGCGGGCGTGGCCCACATGCAGAACGTTCACGCCGGCTTCGCCGCGCCCAACACCTGCATCCTGGAGACACCGCCCCTGCCCGGCCCGCTGCACAAGGAGCTATGGGGCGACTCGTTCGACCTGCGCGACGGCTACCTGTACCCGCCGACCGCGCCGGGCCTGGGCGTACGCCTGACCGACGCGGTCAAAGAGAAGTACGCCTTCATCCCCGGCAGCGGCGAGTTCAACAGCGTGCCGGGCAAGCCTCTGACGACGTAGGTCACATGGCCGCCGACTGGAAGTCGGGGCTAGAGGGCGTCTCGCTTCGCTGCCGCCATACGTCGGCCTACGCCGACGAAGACCTCGTCCGCGCAGGCGGACGTTCAGCCGAAGGCTCAACAGCCCCGATTTCAATCGGCGGGTTTCTAGAGAGGTTCTATGCATATCGTTGACCAAGGAACAATCTACGACGCGCGCCAGGCGCCCGCCCACGCCCGCTTCTGCTCCTTCACCTCCACCTGCCTGATGCAGGACGGGACGCTGCTGGTCTCCTTCCGCTACGGCAGTTCTAAGGACGCGGCCGACGAGAACGTGGCCGTCTACACGTCGCGCGACGAGGGACGGACGTGGGCGAGGGTGAAGATGGGCTTTGAGCCGCCCGTGCCGGGCTACCCGACCGGCTTTCGCGGCGGGCTGATTAACGAAGTGCGCCCTGGCGTCTTGCTGGGTCACTTCCAGTGGTTCGACCGCTCGGACCCGACGCGGCCGCTGGCCGACCCAGAGACGCAGGGCGTCCTGCCCAGCCGCACCTTCATCGCCACGTCCACCGACGGCGGCGGGACGTGGTCGCCCTACACCGAGCTAGACATGCGCCCGCACCGGGGCCAGGCGGCGACCGGGCGCGTCGAGGTCCTGCGCGACGGGGCGCTCATGCTGCCCTACGAAAGCTGGAAGGAGTGGGGCGACACGAGCCGGGGGACGCACACCGCCAGCGTGCGCCTGTCGAGGGACGGCGGCGCGACGTGGGCGCCGGCCGTCACCGTCGCCACCCACCCGATCGGCCGCCTGCTTTACTGGGACCAGCGCGTCGCCGTCCACCCCGACGACGGCCGCCTCATCGCCATGTTCTGGACCCATGACCGCGACGCCGAGCAGGACGTGGACATGCACGTCAATTGGGGGTCACCCGACGGCCAGGAGTGGACGACGCCCGTTTCGACCGGCCTCGCGGGCCAGATTGTCGCGCCCATCGTCCTGCCGGACGGCCGCGTGCTGGCCGCCTACGTCCACCGCCACGACCCGCCGTCCCTGCGCGCCCTGCTGAGTGATGACTTCGGCCAGACGTGGACCGCCGCGCCCGAACTCGTCTTCTACGACAGCCGCTCCGGCCAGGAGGCGGGCAGCGCGGGCAAGCGCGACTTTGGCGACTACTGGGCCGACATGAACGTGTGGAGCTTCGGCCACCCCGCGCCCGTCGTCCTGCCCAGCGGCGACGTCTTCATCGCCTACTACGCGGGCGATAGCAGCGCGATGGGCGTGCATTGGGTCAGGATCGCGCTCTAAGGCCATGACCAGACGCCTCGCGTTTTCGTTGTGGGAGTGGCAAGGCGACTATTACAGCCGCGATATTCCCGGCGGCGTCGAAGTCGCGCCGCATACCGGAAGCATCTACACCATCAACGCGGATGGCAGCGAATGGCGCCTTGTCTTCTCCCAGCCGGGACGAGACGCTAACCTCCCGACGTTTAGCCCCGACGGCCAGTGGCTGACCTTT
>CAZFUK010000131.1:0-11140 GCA_964522005.1 uncultured Anaerolineales bacterium
ACGATGGAAGCGGCGGGCTAACCAGTCGTCAACCGCCAATCGCCAGTCGTAAATTCGGATCAGGGAAGGCAGCAGTTCCAGGTTGTAGGCGATGGCCCACACCGCGCCGAGGAGCATGAGCAGCCCGGCCAGGGCGAGCAGTTCCAGGCCGCCGACGAAACGCTCGGTCTGGAAGGCGCGGGCCTGGGGCACGGGCCGCGACCAGTAGACCAGCAGGGCCAGCCCGGCCACGGAGAAGCCCAGGCGGTCGCGCAGGGTGCGCGGGACTCTGGCGAAGCCCAGCCCCCAGCGCAGCGCCATGCCCACGCCAATCATCGCCAGGGACCAGCCCAGCGCGGTCAGGCCCATGAGCGAGGGCCGGCTCCGCGTCAGCAGCGCCAGGGCGAGGCCGAGCAGGACCAGGAGCGGCCCACGCGCCAGCAGCGCCCACAGCAGGGGCAGGAGGCGGGCACCTCGCGCCAACTGCGTCAAGCTGGGCGGCGGGGGGCCGCTGGTCGGGATGTTGCGGACGGCGGCGACGACGTTGAGGCGGGCCACCTGCCAGGCGGCGACGGTGACGGTGGCGAAGGTGAGCAGCAGGCCGAGGCACAGGGCGATGACCAGCGAACGCGGCTCGACGTAGCGCGTGAGGCGCAGGCCAAAGTCGCTCAGGTAGCCGCCCAACGTGTCCAGGGTATACACGGCCACGCCGAGGCCCGCCAGCACACCCAGCACCGACGCGCCCAGGTCGTAGAGCGCACCCTCGAACAGGAACATCTGAACCAGTTGGCCCTGCTGCGTGCCCAGGGCGCGGGCCATACCCAACTCAGCCCGCCGCTCGGCGGCCAGCAGCGAGAAGATCAGGAAGACGAGCATGACGCCCGTGGCGATGGAGAACAGGCCGAGGACCAGGAAGGCCGAGGTGAGGGCCGAGGCGAAGGCGCTGGCGATGTCGAGGCTCAGGCTCTTGAGTTCCACCACCGTCAGGCGGTTGAGGCTGCCCAGGGCGGCCACGAATTGCCGCGCCGTGCCGGGGGCCAGGTTGAACAGGGCGGGCCGCAGCAGGGCCAGCACCTGGGGGTCACCGATGAGCAGCTTGAACTCGTCGTCGGCCTGGGGCCGCTCCAGCGCGGCGATGAGCCGGACCAGGCGAGGGCGGACGGGCGGCGGCTGGCTCCCCAGGCTCTCGCGCAGACCGGCCTGCACGGCGTCGGTCGCCAGCAGGGCGTGCAACTCGCGGGCGGCGCGGTCGTCCACCCGACCCGCCCGCAGGCGGCGGGCGACTGGTTCGCTGTAGCGCAGGCGGTTGGCGCCGCCCTGGTTGACAATCAGAATCTGGTTGATCTGGCGCGGCGCGTTTTCGACGCCCTGCCACCAGGGGAGGCCCACCAGCAGCGTCGCCTGGGTGCCGCCCAGTTCGCCGTTGGCCGCCACGGCGCGGACGGTCACCTCCGTCTCGCGGCTGCCCCGGTAGACGATGAGCCTGTCGCCCGCCTGGGCCAGCAGCGGGCCGGCCGCCGCCTCGTTGAGGTAGACTTCGCCGTCTGGCAGGTCGGCCAGGGACAGGCGGCAATTGTCGGCCGCCGTGGGCTGGCAGCCGGCCCGACGCAACTCGCCAAAGGCGGCCGGCGTGTCGGGGGGCAGGGCCAGCAGGTTGACACCGCCGCTGGCGACCTGCTGGGCTGTATTGGCGAGGGTGTACTGGCGGATGAGGCTGCCGACGACGCCCGCCACGCCCGCCTCGTCGGCCAGCAGGCGGCGCACCTCGTCCACCTGGGCGGCGTCGAAGTCGTCGCCCGCGACCGTGGGGATGCGGCCATCAGCCACGCCCTGGAAGTCGGAGTTGGTGAAGCGGCGGGTGCCCTGGCGGTAGGAGACCACGACCTCGTCCACGCCGCCCAGCGAGCCGCTGACCAGTTCGCGGATGGTGTAGCCAATGGCGTCGCCCGTGGTAAACGAGGCGGCCACGATAGTCGTGCCGAGGGCCAGACCCACGACAATGAGGACGGAGCGGGCGCGGCGGCGCGGGATGTGGCGTACGCCCAGCTTGACCAGCACCGGGTGGCGCACGGCCAGCCAGAGCGTCGTCAGGGCCAGGGCGGCGGTGACGCCGGCCAGGACGCTGGCGATGAGGGAGGTGGGGATACCGAAGAGACTGTCCATAGCATGGCGGCGGCATTCTACCCCAGCGCGACCGGCGCGAGGCGAACGCCCTGCCCCTCCCCCCTTTCCTCGTCCACGATCCGCCCGTCATGCATGTGGACAATGCGGTCGGCGCGAGCCGCCACCACGCGGCTGTGGGTCACCAGTACCAGGGTCAGGGTATAGGAATGGCGCAGGCTGTCCAGCAGGTCCATGACCTCGTCGGCGGCTTTGGAGTCCAGGTTGCCCGTCGGCTCGTCGGCCCAGATGATGCTGGGCCGGGGGGCCAGGGCGCGGGCAATCGCCACGCGCTGCTGCTGGCCGCCCGACAGTTGGGCCGGGGCATGGTGCGCCCGGTGGCTCAGCCCTACCTGGGTCAGCGCCGCCAGGGCGCGCTCCCGCGCCGGGTGGGGCGCCAGCCCACCCACCAGCAGGGGCAGCTCGACATTCTCCAGCGCGCTCAGCACGGGCAGCAGGTTATACGCCTGGAAGATAAAGCCCATGCGCTCGGCGCGCAGCGCGGTACGCTGGGCATCGCCCATGCGTTGGAGGGAGATGCCGTCAATCAGGACATCGCCCTCGTCGGCGGCGTCCAGCCCGGCCAGGCAGTTGAGCAGCGTCGTCTTGCCGCAGCCACTCGGCCCCATCAGCGCGACCATCTCGCCCCGCTGGACGGTCAGGTCCACACCGCGCAACGCCTCGATCATCGTCTCGCCCACAAAATAACGTCGTCTCAACCCTTGAGCCACAACCACCGCTTCGGTCACAATCACTCCCTATTTCCGTGCTTCGGCTAACCCGCCGCTCCCCTGGAGGGCCTGGTAATACACGTCCGCGATGGCCTTATAACCCGCCGCGCTGGGGTGGAAGCCGTCGGCGCTGATGTAGTCGGGGTGGGCTTCCAGTTCGGTCCACTGGCTGTGCAGGTCTACCAGGACCACGCCGTGCTTCTGCGCCTGACGGGCGATGACCGCGTTCCAGCGCGCCACCTCGCCCTCGATGCGGTCGGGCGCGATGCCCGTGCCGCCGTAGACGGGCACCCGCTCCAGGGCCGGCACGTTGCCCATGAGGATGCGCTGCGGACGCTGCTCGACGAGAGCGGTGAGCAGGCGGTCCAGGTCGCGCTCGTACTGGTCGAGGTTGACGCGGGCGTTGAAGTCGTTGACCGCCAGCCACACCGTCACCAGGTCGGGCTGCGTGTCCATGGCCACGGGCAACTCTTGCTGGAGCGCCTCACTCAACTTGAAGCCGCTGACGCCGAGGTTGACCAGCCGCGTGCCGGGCGGCAGGCGGCGGTGAAGCTGCGGCACCCAGCCGTCCTGGGCCGGGTTGGCCGCGCCGACGCCGACGCTGTCCGACGCGCCCAGGGCCACGTAGACCAGCGGCCGCGCCGCCTGGCTCGACGGGGCGCAGCCCACGAGCAGCACGCCGAGCAGGACGAGGCAAACTAAAAGGGCAAAACGCAGATAGAACTGTAGAAACTTGGGCAAAGGATGGTAATTCATACTGGAAAGTATAGTCACCGGCCCGCATTCGCGGTACATTGCGAGCGCCTAACGATAAATCATCTTGACAGAATTAACAGAATTATCAGAATGAGCGGAGTTGGGCTATACTGTGACCCTGGAGGAGGCAAAGGAGGCGACGATGGCCGAGACCGACCGCGACCCCGCCGCTACGGCACTCACGGAGTCAGCCGTGGAACCGCTGCCTCGCCACCACTGGCTCAGCCGGCTGCTGAGCGTCACGGCCAAGCTCCTCATCACCGTGGCGGGGCTGGCCGTGTTTATCCTTGCCCTGGAACTGCTCAAGAAGGGCGCGGCCGGCATCGCCCCGCTGTTCCAGAGCCTGCACGTGGACGGCGTCTGGGACTCGCTGGGCATGGGCTGGCTGATGGCCTACGTCGTCCTCAGCGGCTCGCCCGTGGCCGCCATCTCGCTGACGCTGTACTCCGGCCAGGTCATCAGCGACATCCAGGCGTTTGCCATGATCACCGGCTCGCGCCTGGGCGCCTCGTTTATCGTCCTGTTCATCGGCTTCTTGTACTACCTGCGCGGCCACCAGCGCGTCGCCAGTATCTCCATTGGAGTCCTGTCGTTGTTAGTCACGGCGACGGTCTACCTGCCGGCCATGGCCCTGGGCTATGCCTCGCTCACCTATGGCTGGCTCGACCGGGTGCAGTTTGGCCGGCCGGGCGCCCTCAACTCGGTGATTGACGTGGTCTATGACCCCGTCGTCAACTGGCTGGCGGCCAGCCTGCCGCGCTGGGCCTTGTTCATCCTGGGCATCCTGACCCTGCTGACCGCCTTCCAGGTTTTCGACAAGGCGCTGCCAGAGGTCAACCCCGAGTCGACCGGCTTCCAGCGTATCGCCGACCTGATCTACCGCCCGCAGGTGATGCTACTGCTGGGGCTGGCTGTCACGTCCATCACCTTATCGGTGTCGGTCTCGCTGTCCATCCTGGTGCCGCTCTCGGCGCGGGGCTACATCCGCCGCGAGAACCTGATTCCCTACGTGATGGGCTGCAACATCTCGACGTTTATTGACACCCTGTTTGCCGCGCTCTTGTTGAACACGCCCCGCGCGTTTACCATCGTCCTGACCGAGATGCTGAGCGTCGCCGTGCTGTCCCTGCTGATTCTGGTGCTGATGTACCGCCCCTATCAGGCGGCGGTGGAGCGGCTGCTGGAGTGGACCCTCCGCGACCGCCGCACACTGGCGCTGTTTGTCCTGCTGATGACCCTGGTACCGTTGGGGCTGCTGCTGTCGTGAGGGGCCGGGGGTCCCGGGCCGGGGAGGAGGCTGTGCTGTGAGAGTCTTAGTGTATGGGGATGTGGGCAAGAGTGGCGGCCTCTCGCTGGAGTGGCTCGCCGTGCTGGCCGGTACCCTGCCCGTCGAGGCCACGCTTCTGCTGGCCTACGACCGCGTCGCGTCGGGCGTTACCCAACTCGAACCGCTGGTCCAGTTTGTGCGGTCGCACGGCGGCTCAGTGCGCGTCGAGACGACGGACGGCACCCGCGCGTCGAGCGCCATTGTGGCCGAGGCGCGCCACTCGACGTATGACTTGCTCATCCTGCCACCCAGTCTGCGCGGCGGGGCGCATGGCCTGCTGCGCGGCTCGCGCCTCGGCGCGGTGGTGCGCAACGTCGGCTGCGGCATCCTCATCGCCCACCCCCCGGCGCGCTCCCCCCGCCAGATTCTCATGTGCGTCGGCGGCGGGCCGCACACCGCGATTGACGCCGAAGTGGCGGCGAGCGTGGCCCAGGCATTTGATGCCCAGATTAACATCCTGCACATCGTCTCCCAGGTGCCCCTGGTCTACAACGGGCTGGAGGACCTGCGCAGCCATCTGCGCCAATTCCTGGCCGCGCCAACGCCGGCTGCGCGCCAACTGGAACGCGCCCAGGCCATCCTGGCCGAGCATGGGGTGGCGCATGACTTGCTGGTACGCGAGGGGATGGTGGTGGACCAGATCATGGAGGAGATTCGCGTCGGCGGCTACGACCTGCTGGTCATCGGCGCGCACGAGCGGGGCAGCGGTACGCTACTCCAGTTTCTCGTGGAAGACTTGAGCAACGACCTCAGCCACCGCAGCCCCATCGCCACCCTGATCGTCCAGGGGCCGCAGGGCTGGCGGGCGGGGGCGACCTAATGCGTAGTGCGTATTTCGTATCCCAGAGAGGAAAATACGAAATACGCACTACGAAATACGAATCACGGAGTACTCATGACCGGACTTATCACGCGGCTGATCATCAACGCCATCGCGCTCATCGTGGCGGTGGCCTTTGTGCCCGGCATCCAGGGACCGTCGTTTCAAGAGGCGAGCGGGCTGGTGCAGTACCTCATCGTCGGCCTGATCTTCGGCCTGGTCAACGCCCTGATTCGGCCCATCCTGTCGGCCATGTCCTGCCCGCTGATGCTTCTGACGTTGGGGCTGTTCACCTTCGTCATCAACGCGGCCATGCTCTGGCTGACGAGCCTCATCTCGCAGAACCTGGGCGTGACCGGCCAGGTGGCCGACATCCCCTTCCGCGTCAACGGCTTCGTGCCGGCGCTGATTGGTTCGGTGGTCGTCAGCCTCGTCAGCATTGTGCTAACGACGCTCGTTCGGGACGGCGACCGCTAGCTCGGCACCGCCTCTGCCATCCGCGCGCGCTTCTCCTGGCGCTGGCGCTGCTGGGTGTCCAGGATGCGCTTGCGCAGGCGGATGCTCTTGGGCGTGACCTCGACCAGTTCATCCTCCGCGATGTACTCGATGGCGTCGTCCAGGCTGAGGACACGCGGCGCTTTGAGCGTGACGAAGGTGTCCTTGGTCGAGCTGCGCATGTTGTTGAGCACCTTGCGCTTGGTGGCGTTGACGCCCAGGTCGGTGTCGCGGATGTGCTGGCCGACAATCTGGCCTTCGTAGACTTCGTCGCCGGGGCGGACAAAGTACGTCCCCCGGTCTTCCAGCGCTTCGAGGGCGTAGCTCGTCGCCGGGCCGGTCTCCATCGCCACCAGCGAGCCGTGGTCGCGCGTCTCAATCTCGCCCTGGTACGGCTCGAAGCCCGCGAACAGGGCGTTGACAATGCCCTCGCCGCGCGAGGCCGTCATAAACGCCGAGCGGAAGCCGAGCAGGCCGCGCGTCGGGACCAGGTACTCCAGGTGGACCATGCCCATGTCGCCGGGGTGCATGTTGATCATGCGGCCGCGCCGCTTGCCCAGCATCTCGACGGCGATGCCCATCGTCTCCTCGGGCACCTCGATGCTCACCTGCTCCATCGGCTCCAGCCGCTCGCCGTCCTCTCCCTCGTGGAAAATGACTTCGGGTTTGCCCACGGCCAGCTCAAAGCCCTCGCGGCGCATCGTCTCAATGAGAATCGCCAGGTGCAGTTCGCCGCGTCCGGACACCGAGAACTGGTCCGCACTGTCGGTATCTTCAACGCGCAGGGCCACGTCGCGTTCGAGTTCCTGGTACAGCCGCTCGCGGAGCTTGCGGCTGGTCACGTTGGTCCCCTCGCGCCCGGCGAAGGGCGACGTGTTGACCAGGAACATCATGCGCAGCGTCGGCTCCTCAACGCGGATGGCCGGCAGGGCGACCGGGTTCAGGGCGTCGGCGATGGTCTCGCCGATGCCCACGTCGGGCAGGCCCGCGACGGTCACAATCTCACCGGCTGATACGGTCTGAACTTCCTGGCGCTGGAGACCCTGGTGGATGAACACCTGGCTGATCTTGCC
This sequence comes from uncultured Anaerolineales bacterium, assembly GCA_964522005.1. GTDB lineage: Bacteria > Chloroflexota > Anaerolineae > Epilineales > JAHCIE01 > JAHCIE01. Next base: position 7,342 of record CAZFUK010000131.1, read on the forward strand.
AGCGCGCATCTGACCGTCGTGGCCGATGACCATGACCTCCTGGGCCTTGGAGACGTTCCCGGCGAACAGGCGGCCCGTCGCCAGCCGGCCCTTATAGTCGTCGTAGGCCAGCAGGTTGACGCGCATCTGCGTCGGCGCGTCGAGGACGACCTGCGGCGCGGGAATGCGGCTCAGGATGGTGTCGAAGAGCGGCTGCAGGTCAGGGCCTAACTCGGTCGCCGTCAGGCTGGCCTGGCCGGTCAGCGCGTTGGTGTAGACAATGGGGAAGTCGGCCTGCTCGTCGGTCGCGCCCAGGTCAATAAACAGGTCGAAGGTGGCATTGGCGACGAAGTCCAGGCGGGACTGCGGGCGGTCCACCTTGTTGATGACGACGACGGCGCGCAGGCCCAGTTCGAGCGCCTTGCGCAGCACGAAGCGTGTCTGGGGCATGGGGCCGTCCACGGCGTCCACCAGCAGCAGCACGCCGTCCACCATGTTGAGCACGCGCTCGACCTCGCCGCCGAAGTCGGCGTGGCCGGGCGTGTCTACGATGTTGATCTTGACGCCGCCATATGTGATGGCCGTATTCTTCGCCAGGATGGTAATGCCACGCTCGCGTTCCAGGGCATTCGAGTCCATGACTCGCTCGGCGACCAACTGGTTCTCGCGGAAGACATGGCTCTGCTTGAGCATGGCGTCCACCAGGGTCGTCTTGCCGTGGTCAACGTGGGCAATAATCGCAATATTCCGCAAATCGTCGCGCTGTGGCATACATCCTCACCCCACAAAAAACCTCGGCGCTCGGCCGAGGCAGCTATGACTCCCTCTACTTGGAAGGTGGGTCCGCCTTTTTCTTACCCTACCCTCTGTAGAGACGCGGCATGTCGCGTCTCTACATGTCCTTCACATCTAATCCACATCCCGCAGGCGGTAGCCCACCCCCGGCTCAGTGAGGATGTGCTGGGGCTGGGCCGGGTCCCGTTCGAGCTTCTGCCGTAGCTGGCCGATGTGGACGCGCAGGTAGTGCGTCTCCTGTTCATAGCCGCGCCCCCACACCTCGCGCAGCAACTGCTGGTGGGTCAGCACCTTGCCGGCGTGGACCACCAGGACGCGCAGAATCTCGTACTCCTTGGGCGCCAGCTTGACCTCGTGGCCGGCGACAGTGACCTGCCGGCGCGCCAGGTCCACCACCAGGTCGCCGCTCCGAAAGACCGGCTCCTCCGCCACCTCGCGCAGCCGATGGCGCAGCACGGCGCGCAGCCGGGCGAGCAGTTCGCCCATGCCGAAGGGTTTGGTCACGTAGTCGTCGGCGCCCCGGTCCAGGGCTTGAATCTTGTCGGCCTCGCGGTCGCGGACGGACAGGACGATAATCGGCACATCGGACCACTCGCGCAGCCGCGTGATGACCGCCAGCCCGTCCAGGTCCGGCAGGCCCAGGTCCAGGATGACGACATCGGGCCGCTCGTTGGCCGTCTTGAGGATGGCCTCTTCGCCCGCTGAAGCTTCGATCACCCCGTAGTGGTGCGCGCCGAGGCTGGTGCGGAGGAAGCGGCGAATCTGGGGTTCGTCGTCTACCACGAGGACGCGAGCGGGCATCTCAGTCATGCGTGACGGCCTCCTGGAGGCGGGGCGGCATCTGGGTCAGGGGGAAGCGTACGCGAAACAGCGCGCCCGGCCCATCGGTTCGGTTCTGGGCTTCGATGGTCCCGCCGTGGGCCTCCACGATGCCGCGACAGATGGACAGGCCCAGGCCCGTGCCCGCGCCCCGGCGGTCTCCATCCAGGACACGGTGGAACTTGTCAAAAATCTTGTCCAGTTGGTCGGGCGGGATGCCCGGCCCTTCGTCGGTGACTTCCAGCACGACGGCCTGCGGCTGGCGCGCCGCGCGGACCTGGATGGTGGTTCCCGAGGGCGAGTACTTGGCCGCGTTGTCCAGCAGGTTGACGAGCACCTGCTCCATCAGGACAAAGTCCAGTTGGACCAGCGGCAGCCCCGGCTCGACCTCGACGCGCAGGCGGTGCTGGCCGAGGAACTGGGCCGGGCGGGCCAGCGCCGCGCCGATGACGTCCTCCAGTTCGACCCAGTCGCGGTTTAGCTCCAGCGCGCCCGACTCCAGCCGCGTCATGTCCAGCAGGTTGCCGACGAAGCGATTGAGCCGCTCGGCCTCCTCCTGGACGGTGAGCAGGAGGTCGCGGCGTTCGGTCGGCGTGTAGGCTGTCTCCTGGCCCAGCAGGCTCGATACCGCGCCGGTGATGGAGGCCAGGGGGGTGCGCAGGTCGTGGGAGATGGACGAGAGCAAGGCCGTACGCAGGCGTTCGGTCTCGGTCAGCAGCCGGGTCTGCTCAATGTCCTGGGCCAGCAGGGTGCGCTCGATGGCGACCGCCGCCTGGTCCGACATGGCTTCCAGCAGGCGGCGCTGGCCGGGCGCGAGCAGGGCATCGCCCTCCAGGCGCACGCCCAGCACGCCCACCGTGCCGCTCGCCGCCCGCAAGGGCTGGAAGAACCAGTCCACCCCCGGCAGCGTATCCGCCCCGCGCCCCGTCGGCTGGCCGCGCTGCCAGGCCCACGTCGCGGCGGCGTGTTCCGCGTCGGTCAGCAGCGTGGCGGGCGGCTGGACCGCACGGGTTTCGAGGTGACCCGCCTCGGGCGTCAGGACGACGACGCGGGCCGCCTGGGTCTGCGCCACCTGGGTCGCAATGGCCTGGGCGACGCTGGGCAGGTGAGCGGCGCCCACAATCTCGCGGCTGAGGCTGTAGAGCGCGCTCGTGCGCGCCTCGCGCCGGCGGGCCGCATCGGCCTGGTCACGCGCCCGGCCGGCCAGATTGCTGGTGAGGACCGCGGCGATCAGAAAGATCACCAGGGCCAGGACGTCCTGGGGGCTGGCGACGGTCAAGGTATGAACAGGGTCCACAAATAAGAAGTCATAGATGGCAATGCTCAACACCGAGGCAAAAATGGAGGGGCCCAGCCCCCAGGTCGCTGCGCTGAAGAGGACGGCGGTCAGGAAGAGGGTGGACAGGTTCGGCAGCGACAGAAAGGAGCGCAGAAAGGCGGCCAGCAGCCCAGCGAGTAAGACGGCCACCGCGCTCGAGAGATAGGCGTTGAGGTGGAGCACCGAGGGCGCGGGCTGCGGCGGAGCGCCCCGCGCCCGCTCCCCCTCCGCCTCGCCCGTGATGACGTAGACGTCAATATCGCCACTCCCGCGTATCAGGTCATGGACCACCGAGCCGTGGAGCAGTTCGTGCCAGCGGGAGTGGAGCGACTTGCCGATGATCAACTCGGTGACGTTGCGCGACTGGGCATAGGCCACCAGGTCTTGCGCCACCTCCTGGCCGGGGATGGAGACGGCCTCACCCCCCAACTGCTCGGCCAGGCGGAGCGTGGCGGCAACGCGGTCGCGGTCACCCTCGGACAGGCGGTAGTGCGCGGGGGTCTCAACGTAGACGGCCAGCCACTCGGCGCGGCGGCGGTCGGCGCGGCGCTTGGCCGCCCGCACCAGGCGCGGCGCCAGGGGACTCTCGCTGATGCAGGCCATGATGCGGTCCTGGGTGGGCCAGGGGCCGGGGATGGCGTGCGCCTGCATGTAGGTCCGCATCTGGGCGTCCACGCGCTGGGCGGTGTGGCGCAGGGCCAGCTCGCGCAGGGCGGTCAGGTTGCCCTTGCGGAAGTAGTGGCGGACCGCGCGCTCGGCCTGGTCGGGGACGTAGACCTTGCCCTCGCGCAGGCGCTGGAGCAGTTCGTCGGGGGCCAGGTCAACCAACTCGATCTCGTCGGCCCGCTCCAGCAGGCGGTCGGGCACCGTCTCGCGGACGCGGACGCC
>CAZFUK010000132.1:0-11129 GCA_964522005.1 uncultured Anaerolineales bacterium
TGGGCGAACGCGGCCGCCGGCGCGCCCGCCTGTTCACCTGGGACCGCGCGGCGGCGACCGTCGAGAACGTGCTGGCTGCGCTGGGATAGTGGACGAACAGAGACCTGACAGGTTTTGAAAACCTGTCAGGTCTGCTGGTGAAAAAATGACGCTCTCTACCCCTCCCACCCCGTACCAAATCCACGCCGGCCTGGCCGTCTACGCCTTCGGGCAGGGTGAGCCGGTGCTGTTCATGCCGGGGCCGCACCGCCTGGAGAAGCCCGGCGACCGCATGGCCGATGCCCTGGTCCAGGGTCTAGTGACTCTCAACCGCCGCGTCGTCACCTACGACCCGCCCGGCTCAGGCCGCTCGACCCGCCCGGCCCGCCTGGGCATGGCCGAGATGCACGACTGCGCCGACGAGGCGTTGGCCGTCGTCGGCGCGGCGGAACCCGTGGATGTGTTGGGTCACAGCATGGGCGGGCTGGCTGCGCTGGCCTACGCGGTGGAGCGGCCCCAGCGGGTCAAGCGGCTGGTCCTGGTCGGGACGGGGTCAGGCGGGCCGGCCTACGTCAACGCGCCGGGGGCGCTCTGGGAGCGGCATCACCCGGCCTACGGGCAGATGGCACTCCGCAGCCTGCTGCACCTGCTCTGGCCGCGTCGAGGCTCCGAGAAGGTTCTGATGAACTTTATCCAGCGCCAGTCCTTCCATGACCCGCGCTACGTCCAGCCCGTGCCCGTGACCTGGGCCGACTGGCTGCGCCCCCGCCAGGGCCGCACCGACTGGCACAGCGTCGCCCGCCGGCTCGACTACGCCCCGCGCCTGGCGTCGGTGCGGGCGCCCACGCTCGTCCTCTGCGGCTGCTACGACCCCCAGTATCCCCCCAGTAGCTCGCGCCAACTGGCCGAGCGCATCCCCCACGCCCGCCTCGTCTTGTTCGAGCGCAGCGGCCACTACCCCTTCATCGAAGAGGCGGACCGCTTCTGGCAAGCTGTCCAGGAGTTCCTGGCGCCGGAGGACGGAGGACGGACGACGGAATAGCCGCCCTCGTCCGTCCTCCGTCTTCCGTCCTCTGTCCTCTCTAAGGCTGGAAATCCACCGCGTAGACGACCTCAACGCCGGTCAGCGTCGGGCCGACGTCGCGCGGCAGGTTGTGGCGCAGGGCGTAGTCCACCCGGCCGCCGGGCGCCAGCCCCTCCGCCACCTCCACCGGCTCCGAGAAGGTGTACTGCACCAGCCCGTTCTTGAGGAAGGTCACCACCAGGCGCGGCCGATGCAGCGTCACCGTCGAGGTGTTGACGAGGGCGCCGCGCAGGTCGAGGGTCTGGTAGTCCAGGCTGACCTGGAACGTTGCGTTCTCGACGCCGACGCCGGTGGGCAGCGGCGCGGGGGCCGGACGGTGGAAGGTCTGGAGGGTGTAGCGCCGCCAGCCCGTGGCGTTGGGCCCGTCCAGCGACACCTGGAACGGCGCGACCTGCCCGGGGTTCAGGACGCGGTCGGCGTTCTGGCTGGCCCACACCCACGCCGCGTTGACCACCTGGTCGGCGTCGTTGTAGAAGGTCGCGATGACCTGGACCTCGCGGACCGGGCCGGCCGTCGTGTTCTGGACCTCACCGAACAGGTCGGCGTGGCCCGCGCTCGTCTCTGAGCGGACGGCGCGCGTCGCCAGCGGGGCCGGGGCCGAGGCGGCCGAGGGGTCGTAGAGGACGACGTACTCGGGTGTGCCGGGCGTGGGCCCGCTGCCTAGCGGCGCGCGGAAGGGCGAGGTCTGGCCCGCGTCGAGGGTCAGGCCGTAGGGCGAGGCCGCGCCGATACCGCTGTCCACCACGTTGACCACCTGGCCCTGGGCGTCGCGGTAGACGGCCACGACGCGGACCTGGCTGATGGGCGCGGCGGTCGAGTTGGCGATCAGGCCGAAGAGGGTATTGTCGCTACTGCCCACGCGGTAGGTCCGCGTCGGCGCGGCGAGGGGTGGCAGGGGGGGAGCCGTGGTCCACGTCCAGCCCGTGACCCCCGCCGTCGCGCTGTCGTACTCGTCGGGCTGCTCGGCGACCAGGCGGAACGGCGCGCGCTGGCCGGGGCCGAGCCGGGCCGCGAAGACCTCGGCCGTCCCAAAGCCGACCGGCAGCAGGTCATCGCGCAGCAGAGCTACCGTCACGACGATGTTCTCGACGGCCTGCTGGCCCTCGTTACGAACCTCGCCGACCACCGTGACCTGGCCGCTGGCGGCGACGACGAAAGCGGACTGGCTCACGACGACAACGCGGCCTTGGGGTGTTGGTGTGGGGGTGGGCGAGGGCGTGCGGGTGACGGTGGGGGTGCGGGTGACGGTGGGTGTCAGTGTGATGGACGGGGTCACGCCCGGCGCGAGGGTCAGGCTGGCGGTTGGCGTCGCGGTGCGCGAGGGCGTCAGGGTCGGCGCGGGACTGCTGGTGCTGGTCGCCGTCGCGGTGGGCGTAATGGTGGGCCGCCGGGTATGGGTGGCTGTCGGCGTGGGCGGCGGAATATTAGTCGGGAAGGGGTGGCCGCTGACCACGTTCATCACTAGCGGTAGGTACAGGTCGTTGTAGGGGCGGGACAGCGTGGGCTGGGCGGGACCGCTTTGGCCGTGAAGGACGGCCGCCGGGGCCAGCAGCGCGAGGCCGGCCAGGCCCAACAGGGCGCACAGCAGCGTGGCGAGGATACGGGGACCAGGCGTGGGCATGAACAGGGGTCTCCAGTCGGGTGGGGTGGGGAAACAGGTTCCCACAAACAAACGTTGGGCAAGGCGGGAAGGATACGGGCGTATACTCGCGGCGTGAAGGAGATGTGAAGACAAAAAAGACCTGACAGGTTTCAAAAACCTGTCAGGTCTGGAGGGGACAGCGAGGCTTAGCGGTAGGTGATGGTCAGGGCGCTGATGGTCGGCGCCTTCGCCGTCCCACCCGTCCGTCCGTCCCACGCGAACAGGTGCATCCCCTGGCTGTACATCGGCTCCGCCCGCGTCCTGAACGTCGCGCTGCCCGACGTGCGGATGTGCGCCGACAACGCGTCCTTGGCCGCCTTGCTCAGGCTGAAGCTGTTGGGGCGTCCCTTGCCCAGGTCGGCATCGGTCAGCGTCGGCGTCAGCGTCGCGTCCACCGGGGCGTTGGCGATCATGTTGAAGGTGGCGCGGCCGAGGTTGGCGTCGACAGAGGCGCCGAGGAGGTCCACGAGCCAGCGGCTGTCGAGGCGGGGGTCGAGGAGGCTGTCGTCGAGGCCGGTGAGGTCGAGGGAGGCCTCATCGAACTCGATGCGCGCGCCGGCGGCGCCGAGGTTGAACTGGGCGATGCCGTAGTAGACGAGGGGGGTGCGAGAGCGGTTGTCCACGCCGGTCCAGAGAGCGCCGGTACCGAGTTGGCCCTCGGAGGCGCCGAGGCGGTTGAAGACGTAGCCGGTGCGGCTGGCCTCGGCCGTGAACGTCTGCTCCTGCACCGTGAAGTTGGCCGACGGGAAGGAGGGCAGGATGACCTGCGCCTGGGTCGCGGCGTCGTTGTCGCTGTACACCAGCAGCGCGCCCTTCTCGTACTGGAGGCCGGCCGCGTCGCCGCCGACAAAGGCGCGCGCGTTGGCGTACAGGGTGAGCGAGGCGCTGCCGTTGGCGGGCACGTCGAGCGAGCCGCCGCTCACGGAGGTGCCGAAGCGCGGGCGGGCAGTGTTGTAGGTGAAGGAACCCGTGTTCGGCGCGCGGTCCTCGTCGACGTCCGGCGCGTACCAGGCCCACGACTCCAGGTAGAAGTTGAAGGCCGTGTTGGTGTCGCTCAGGCCGATGTCCGAAGCGGCGACGGTCAGCGCCATCACCGACGAGTTGGCGGCGAAGTTGGTGAAGAAGCCGGCGGTGACGCGGCCGGTGGACAGGTTCTGGACGTAGACCGCGTTCTGGCCGTTGACCGAGCCGGCGCGGCGGCCAACGTCGTCGTTGAAGACCACGTAGTCTGGGCGGCCGTCGCGGTTGGCGTCAATGTAGAAGTTGAGCCGGGTCTGGAGGGCGAGGGTCGGCGCGCCGTGGAACGTGGCGACGAACTGGAGGCCGGGGCGGTTGCCCGTCGAGGACGTCAGCGTGACCGGGCGGACGCCGACGTACTTGACGTCGTACTGGTTCTTGACGTCGGCCTCGTCTGGGTCCGTACCCAGGTAAGCGAACACGGCGGCCGAGCTAGCCAGCGGCGAGTTGTTGGTCAGCGTGACCGTGCCGGCGTCGTCCGCGCCGAAGCCGGGCATGGTGACGGTGTTGGAGGCCGAGGCGACGGCCGACGCCTTGCGCGCCAGGGCGTAGACCGGCACGCTGACCGCGTCGCCCGCGCCGCCGGTCTCGGTGGCCCGCACGAAGCCGCTAATCTCGAGGTTGTCCAGGTAGGTCGGGTTGACGGTGTTCTGGTTGAAGAGCTGGTAGCTGGCCAGCCCGCTGGCCGCGATGGTCAGCGTCACGTCCACGGCGCGCATCTCACCCGCCGCCAGGGTGACCGAGGTGGGCGAGACGGTGACGCTCGACCCGGTCGGAACCTGGATCGGGCTGAAGGCCAGGCTGTAGGTCCGCGAGGTCGTGCCCTTGTTGGAGAGCATGAACTGCCGGGTCATCGTCTTGCTGGTTGTCACGGCGTTGAAGCCGTAGGACACGCTGCCGACCTGGTCAGGCACCCAGGCGAGGGTCGTTGTCTTGACCGCACGGTAGGCGTCCACGAGACCCGCGCCCTGCCAGCTCAGCGGGATGACGCGGCTGGTGACATCGGGCAGCAGTTCGCGGATGATGGGGTTGGCGGTGTTGACGGTCGCCGCCATCACTTCCTGCGCCGACCACGTCGGGTGAGCCTGCTTGACCAGGGCGAAGACGCCGGCGACATGCGGGGCGGCCATAGATGTACCGGATAGGTTCGCGGGCTGGTCGCCGGTCGCGGCGCCTGTGGAGAGGATGTTCGAGCCAGGCGCGCTGATGTCAGGCTTCAGGCCGCTGCCGGCGATGGAGGGGCCACGGCTCGACCCACCATTGATGTAGTCGGTGATGTCCAGGGCGTTGGCCGTCGAGAGCGTCACCTGGACGCCGCTGGCGCTGCGCAGCAGCTGGCCGTTGGTCAGGGTGATGGTCAGCACCGGGATCGTCTGCACCCCACCGCCGAAGGCGAAGCTGGGCGGGCTGTCACCGGAGATGTTGTTGTAGACGACGGCCGCGCGGGCGCCGGCGTTGGCCGCCACCTCGCCCTTGAGCGAGACGGCGCACGTGCCACGGATGATCAAGGCGATCTTGCCGCTGGGGTTGCCCTCCAGGGTGTCGCCGGGGCAGGCGCGGCCAATGTAGACCAGCTCGCCACTAATCGAGCCGCCGACCGAGGCCAGGCTGGGCGCCCAGGCCTGTTCGAGCATGATGAAGCGGCGGCCGGCCACGCTGGCGGGGGCATCCACGACACCGACCTGGGCAAAGTTGCCGGTGGCGAAGGTGTTGGCGACGCTGACGACGCGGTCGGCGGTGGCCGGAGCGCCTGTGATATAGGGGAAGTTGGCGCTGTTGCCGGCCGAGATGGCGACGGCGATGCCCGCGCGGGCCGCGTTGTTGGCCGCTTCGACGCTTTCACTGGCGCCGAACGGACCACCGATGGACATGTTGATGGCGTCCACATGGTCGCTCATGTCGCCGTCCTGGTTGGGGTCGGCGGCGCGCTCGAAGCCGGCGATCATGGCGTTGCCTTCGCACGAGGTCGAGACGCTGGAGCAGACTTTGTAGGCGAGAATCTGGGCGGCCGGGGCGACGCCGTGGTAGATGGTCGTGCCGCCGAAGGTGCTGTCGGCCGGAATCGAGCCGTTGAACGAGGCGTTGGGCACGCCGAAGCCGGCCGAGATACCGGAGGTGTGGCTGCCGTGGCCGCCGGTGTAGGGGGCGTGGGCCGCGTCAATCGGGTCGTCGTCCGGCTCGGTCACCTCGTCGGTGGTGTTGGGCCAGTTGTCGCCGACCAGGTCGTAGCCGCCGGGAATCTTGGCGGTGGGGAACATCTTGGTGGTGACGGTCTCACCCGTGGTGGGATTGGTGAGGGTCACCGTCTCGGTCACGTGCTTGAGGTCGGTGACGGCCGCCATGTAGGCCGCCATCGTGCCGGGTCCGCCGTAGTTGCGGTGGGTGTAGTCAATGCCCGTGTCAATCACGGCGATGCGCATGCCGCGCCCGGTGATGCCCAGTTCGGTGGCGACGCGGGTCGCGCCGATGTGGGGCACCGAGTTGGCGAGGTCAAGCTGGGCGTTGGGCAGCGGCGTGATGCGCACGACGCCCGGCAACTGGCGCAGGGCTTCGATCTCGCCCCGGTTCACACGCACGCTAATCGAGTTGGAGAGCAGTTGGTGCTGGCCGAGCACGCGCAGGCTCGACGCCTTGGACTGAGGCAGCGCCTTGAGGACGGCGTCCTGGGCCTTGGTCAGCTCGGCGGCGCGGGCTTTCTGGGCGGCGGCGATGTCGGTCTTGCCGGCCGTGTTCTTGAGAGCGATGTAGGTGTCCACGACGGGCGCGCCCGCCATGACGAGGGAGACGTTGACGCGCTCGGCGCGGTCAGCCTCGGTAGCGTTCGCGTCCAGCGCCAGGGCCGGGTCCACGGCGGCGAGCCAGTTGGTGGTCGGCCCGTCGGCGCGGCTGATGCTCGGCGCGATGAGCAGCAGGGGCAGCAGCACGGCTAACGCGAGGCACAGGCTGAGTACCTTGGGCAGCGATCGGGGCATGTCCTTATCCTTCCTCCGGTGTGTTAGGGGTATGATGCGGCGGGGTGGGCTGTCCAGGCCCAGGGCGCTGGGGGGATAGCGTCGTTCGGCGGCTCTCTCCTCCTCTACAGGTGGCAATGCTAGACTGCAACTCAAACGCCCTGTGCGCGAGAGGCGTCCACAGGGTGGGGACCAACAAGACAGACAGACGTGGACAACACGCCGCGGGCGGTACGGCAGTTGACAGGCAGCATCCTATGTCCAGGCGGGCGGCTGTCGCACAGGGTCCAGCGGACGAGGTCCGAGGGCAGCGACAAGCAGCAGATGGGCCTCAGTCATCGAGGCGCGGCGATACTGGTGAGCACGGGGACACACTCGACCGGCTCAGACACTATGACGACGGTGGACCGGCTCTACCAGGGGGACGTGGAGGCTAGAGCCATGCTACGCATTATAGCGAAAGTGGGTGGGGTGTCAAATTGGTGAAGAAATATTAACGAAAAGGCAGACCTGACAGGTTTCCGAAACCTGTCAGGTCTGGAGGAGACAGCGAGGCTTAGCGGTAGGTGATGGTCAAGGCGCTGATGGTCGGCGCCTTCGCCGTCCCACCCGTCCGTCCGTCCCACGCGAACAGGTGCATCCCCTGGCTGTACATCGGCTCCGCCCGCGTCCTGAACGTCGCGCTGCCCGACGTGCGGATGTGCGCCGACAACGCGTCCTTGGCCGCCTTGCTCAGGCTGAAGCTGTTGGGGCGTCCCTTGCCCAGGTCGGCATCGGTCAGCGTCGGCGTCAGCGTCGCGTCCACCGGGGCGTTGGCGATCATGTTGAAGGTGGCGCGGCCGAGGTTGGCGTCGACAGAGGCGCCGAGGAGGTCCACGAGCCAGCGGCTGTCGAGGCGGGGGTCGAGGAGGCTGTCGTCGAGGCCGGTGAGGTCGAGGGAGGCCTCATCGAACTCGATGCGCGCGCCGGCGGCGCCGAGGTTGAACTGGGCGATGCCGTAGTAGACGAGGGGGGTGCGAGAGCGGTTGTCCACGCCGGTCCAGAGAGCGCCGGTACCGAGTTGGCCCTCGGAGGCGCCGAGGCGGTTGAAGACGTAGCCGGTGCGGCTGGCCTCGGCGGTGAACGTCTGCTCCTGCACCGTGAAGGGGCTGGCGAAACTCAGGCTTACCACGTCGGCCTCGCGGCTGGGGGTCACATTCTCGGGGTAGAGGATGAGCAGGCCCTGCTCGTAGCCGTGGCCCGCCGCGTCGCCGCCCAGGAAGCCCCGCGCGTTGGCGTAGACGTTCAGGCTGGCGGCGCCGTTGGCCGCCACAGTCACGCTGCCGTCGGCGTCGTTGTGGCGGAAGCGCGGCTGAGCCGTATTAAAGCGGTAGACGCCCTGCTCCGGCGCGCGGTCGGTGCCCGTTTCCAGGCCCTGGTACGCCTCGCAGGTGACATAAAAGTCGAAGGCGGGATTGGCCGTCGTCACGCCGACGCTGGCCGCCTGAACGCTGAGAATCAGGCTGGAGTTGTTCGCCAGGAACTGGGTAAAGAACTGGGCCGGGCCGTACTGGTTGGTCGCCAGGTTCAGGACGTAGCTGGCGTTCTGGCTGTTGGGCGTGCCCGTTCCCGCCAGGCCCACGTCGCGGTTGACCACGACATAGTCAGGCGTGCCGTCGCGGTTGGCGTCAATCCAGATCTGGGCCTGGGTCCGCAGGGCCAGGGTACGCGGACCGTAGGTCTTGACGGCGAACTGGAGCGTCGGCGTGGCCTGCCCGCTCACGGTGGCCGTGCCGGTGCGCACGCCGACGTACTGGAGGTCAATGCTATCGTCCAGGGCCGGCTCGTTGGCGTCGCTGCCCAGGTACGCGAAGACTTCGGCGGCGGCCTGGTAGGCCGAGGCGTTGCTCAGCCCGACCTGGACCTGGTCATCCACGCCGAAGCCGGGCAGTTGGCCGCCGCCGCTCGCCTGGATGTCCGACGCCTTGCGCGCGATGGCGTAGACCGGTACGGATACATGGTCGTCGCCGCCCTGCTCGGCCACCTGCACGAAGCCCGAAATCTCGCTGCGCGTCAGGAGCGCGGGGTTGGCCGTCGCCTGGTTCGTCAGGCCATAGGCCGGCAGTCCGGTCGCCGTCAGGCTGAGGCTGACGGTGACGGGAACCGAGCCGCCCGCCGGGACTGTCACGCTGGCCGGGGAGACGGTAATGCTCGTGCCGGTGGGGAGAGCGCCAAAGGGGGTGACGGACAGGGCATAAGTACGCGCCGCCGTGCCCTTGTTGTGGATGGTCAGCGTGCGCGTGTCGGTCAGGGTGTTGACCACCGCCTTGAACCCGAAGGAGACGCCGCCGGTCTGGTTCGGCCCCATCGCCAGCGTCGTCGTGCGCACGGCGTGGTAGGCGTCAATCACGCCCGCGCCCTGGCGGCTGACCGGCATGGGTTGAGTGGTCGGGTTGTTCTGCTCGTCCAGGCCCGTGATGGTATAGACCGTGGGGTTGGCCGTGTTCATCACGGCGGCGCGCAGTTCCAGCGGCCCCCAGGTCGGGTGGGCCTGCTTGACCAGGGCGAGCACACCGGCGGTATGGGGCGAGGCCATCGACGTGCCGGAGAAGGCGACGCCCGCCGTGCCTTCACCCGCCGCTGTCGAGACGATGTCCGAGCCGGGCGCGCTGACGTCGGGCTTGATGACGTCGGCCACCAGGTCGGGGCCACGGCTGGACGACGACGAGATCTGGCCCGGAATCTCGATGCCGCCACTGGCCGCGAGGGTGACGCGGACGCCCTGGGTGTTCTGGAGCAGCGTGCCCGCCGCGTTGACGATGGTGACGGTGGGCACGGTGACGGCCCCGCCGCCGTAGCTGAAGCTGGGCGGCGTAAAGCCAGCCACGTTATCGAAAATGACAACGGCCAGGGCGCCCCCCTCGGCGGCGCGGCCCGCCTTGAGCGAGACCGAGCACGAGCCGCGCACAATCAGGGCGATTCTGCCGCGTGGGTCGGCCAGGAACGGGTCTTCGCCCGCCTGACCAGGGACGGTGCCGGCCGGGCAGGCGCGCCCGACATAGACCAGGTCGCCCGTAATGGGGCCGGTGTCCTCCAACGGGGGAGCCCAGGATTGCTGGGTCATCAAGAACTTGCGGCCCGCGACGGAGGCCGGCGCGTCGGCGAGGAGGGCATTGATGAAGTGGCCCGCCGAGTAGATATTGGCCGTCGCCATGCCCAGTTCGCCGCGCTGGCCGTGGATGTACGGCGCGTCGCCGCTGTTGCCCGCCGACTGCGCCACGGCCACGCCCGCGCGGACGGCATTATTGATGGCCTCGGACACCGACCAGATATTGTAGGCCGAGCCGAGGGACATGTTGACCGAATCCAGGTGGTCGCTCATGTCGCCGTCCTGGTTGGGGTCGGCGGCGAACTCGTAGGCCGCCAGCGTGGCCGCCGTCTCGCAGTTGTCCTCGATGCTGGAGCAGACTTTGAGGGCGTAGAGCTTGGCCCCCGGCGCGACACCGTGGAAGATGGTCGTGCCGCCGAAGGTGGTGTCGGCGGGGATGGAGCCGGCGAACGACTGGTTGGGGACGCCGAAGCCGGCGGCGATACCCGCCACGTGGCTGCCGTGCCCGCCCGCGAAGGCCCCATACGCCAGGTCAATCGGGTCGGGGTCGGGTTCAATCGCTTCGTTGGGCGTGTCCGGCCAGCGGTCGCCGACGAAATCATAGCCGTCCACCTTGTCGGTGGGGAACAGGCGCACCGTCTGGGTGATGCCCGTGGTCGGGTTGAGTACGGCGTAGGTCTCGGTGATGACGGTCGAGTTGACCGCGGCGGCCATGTACGCCTCGACCGTGCCCGGCCCGCCGAAGTTGCGGTGGGTGTAGTCAATGCCGCTGTCAATGATGCCGATGCGCGTGCCGCGACCGCTCAGCCCGACTTCCGTCAGGACGCGCTGCGCGCCAATCCAGGGGATGGAGGACCCCAGTTCGGGCTGCATGCGCGGCAGTTCCTCCACGCGGGTCACGCCCGGCAGCGCACGCAGGGCAGCGACCTCGCCTCGCTTGACGCGCACGGCGACGGCGTTGAGCAGCAGGCTGTAGCGGCCCATCACGACGGCGTCGGGCAGTTTGGCCTGAACCTCGGCCAGCGCCGCCGCCTGGGCCTTCGCCAGGTCGCTCTGGCGGGCCTTTTGCGCCCCGGCCAGGTCGGCCTTGCCCGCCCCGGCCGCCTTCTGGGCCAGGTAGGTCTTGAAGACCGGGTCGCCCGCGAAGTGGAGGGCGACGGTGACGCGCTCGCTCGCCTGTTCAGGCGACACGTCGGTGTCCGGGTCGGGGCCGGCGGCGACCTCGACCGGTGTCGGCGCTTCGGCGGCGACCCCGCCCGGCGCGACGAGCAACGGCGCGAGCAGGACGAGGGCCAGGGCCACGGCCAACAGTTTGTGCAACAGTCTGGGGTGCATACAGGTCCTTCCTCTCAGGGGGTGGATGGGGGT
>CAZFUK010000133.1:0-11109 GCA_964522005.1 uncultured Anaerolineales bacterium
ACCTGGGGCAGCCCCTTGCCCTGCAACACGCGCCGCAGCAGCGCCTCGGACGCCGTGCGGTAGCGCGAGGGGTCCACGCCGACGCGGCGGTACAGGCCGCGCACCGCCTGCACCGTCGGCTCCTCGGCCAGCTGATTGACACCGCACACGGCGACCACCTCGGCCGCGACGGCCTCCAGTTCCGTCCACAGCGCCGCGTCGTGGTCGCGGACGGTCACGCCTTCGACGAGGGCCACCCCCAACTTGAGGCCCGGCGCGGCCCGCGCCAACGCCGGGTCTATGATGATCTCCATACGGCTATTCTCCCGCCCTCGGGTGTCCACCCGCCTACCATCGAGTTACCAGGGGGTTACCCTGCTGCCCCCTCCCCCGACCCCTTCGGTGTTCGCTCCCCCTTCCTTCACAGGGAAGGGGGCCGGGGGGTTAGGTCCAAAATCTTCACATTTTCCGGCCCGCCCGCCCTTGACAAACCCCGCTGTCCATGCTACACTGAGACCATAGAACATTAGTTCTGATAGAAGGAGGAAGGTGTGCCAACGGGTACGCAATTGCGGCTCGCCCGCATTGCGCGTGGATGGACCCTCGCGGAGACGGCGCGGCGGGCGGGTCTGGGCGTGTCAACGCTGTCGCGCCTGGAGAACGAGCGCGTTCGACTCGCGCCCCACATCGAGGCGCGGCTGATGGAGGTGCTGGGCTGGAACGAGGCGTTTGAGCGGCTGTTCCAGGACCTAGCGACCCAGGAGCAGCGCCAGCAGGGGGCCAGTCTGGAGCAACAGAAAGTGGGCCAGGAGGCCAGGCAGCAGGCTCCCCGTGACGTTGCGCGTGACGGACAGTAGCCAGCCCAGGCTGAGCTGGAACAGCAGGCGGAGCACCGTATCCGTCGGTGTCGCGCCTGAGGCCGCGGCAGCGGTCAGGATGGCGGGGGTGTACCACAGGCCAAACAGCAAGCCGGTGATGAGCCACGGCCAGGCCTCGGCCAGCACGATCTCCAGCCGGCTCTGGATCGCGCCGCGAAACAGGCTCTCGTCCAGCAGAGCCACGGCGAAGAAACTGAGGGCGACGGTCCAGCCCGTGGCCGGGGCGACGGGCGCTCCCTGGACCAGGGGCAGCGCGCCGAGCAAGGCCGCGACGATGATGACCAGGGCCGCGACGCCACCCCGACTCGGCACTTGCCAGCCCAGCAGCCCCGCATGGCCTCGCCGCAGCGCCGCGAGGAACCAGGGCAGGGCCAGCAGGACCGCCGCACCCACGGTGATGTCGGGGCGGGGCGACCACAGCCGGGGCAGGGGCAAGCCCAACGTATCAATAAGCCCGTGGTCCCACAGAGGGAAGACGAGGGCGATGGCGTAGAGCAGGGCGGCATCCGTCAGCAGGCGTTGCGGTCGGTCGCGCCGGCGTTGGGCTTTAGGACCGGGCAACTGCGCCAGCAGGACGGTCAACGCCAGGGTGACGATGATGCTCAGGATGAGGGCGAGGGTATTCATGGGCCTATCTTGGGCGGGGCCTGGCGGTATGGGAACCAGGTGCGCCACGCGATTCTAGCACGAATAGGCCGCGTGGGCCAAAAGCGGACAAAAAACCACCCGACGGGCGGTCCGTCGGGTGGTACTCGTTAGAGGGCTTCGTCGTCCAGGTCATCGGGGACGAGGTCGGTGTCCTCCTCGCCCAGCATCATAAACTCGTCGCTACTCGCGCCGCAGCCTGGACAGACACGCGGGGGACGCAGCCCCATGTGGATGGTGCCGCACTGCTGGCACTCCCACTGCGACCCGGCCGCCACCGTCGCGCTGTCGCGCAGGGGCGCGGCCGCGCTCTTGCCGGCCGCCACGCCCAGGTCCAGGTCGTCCTCCTCGCTCTCGGCGTCCCACAGGTCGGCGTCGTCCACGGCGACCAGTTCCACCGGGTCGTAGTCCTCGACCTCCCACTCCATCTCACACTCTTCACACACCACGCGCGCTCCGATGCGGCGCGGAATCATGATATCCGCCCCGCAATCGGGGTTTGGACAGACCGCTAGAATAGCCATAAACCGTTCGTCACCTCACCCCTACAAGGTTCAGGGCGCCCCGACGGGCAGGGCGCCCATGAATACCCTGATTATACAGGAAGCGGTGCGTTTCGTCAAGCGTTTTTTAGCAGAAATGCGCGCAGCGCGGTATACGTCGCGTCAGGCGCCTCTTCGGGCAGGAAGTGGCCGCAGGGCAGAGCCTGTCCCTGCACGTCCAGCGCCCGCTCGCGCCACACGCCGACCACGTCGTAGGCGTGCCCGACAAAGCCCTTGTCCCCCCACAGGACGAGCAGCGGACACGCCACCTGGCGGTCGAGGTCGGCCTGGTCGTGGGCCAGGTCAATCGTCGCGGCGGCGCGGTAGTCCTCGCACGTAGCGTGGATGCCGGCCGGGTCGCGGAAGCAGCGGAGGTACTCGGCCAGCGCCTCAGGCGTGAACGACTCCGGCGCGAGACCCGGCCGCTCGAAGCGCGTCCGCAGGTAGTAGTCCACGCTGTTGCCGATGAGCGTCTCCGGCAGCGGCGCGGGCTGGACCAGGAAGAACCAGTGGTAGTAGGCCAGGCCAAAGGCCATATTGGCCTGCTGGTACATGGTCAGCGTCGGCGCGATGTCCAGGACGGCCAGACGCTGCACGCGGCCCGGGTGGTCGAGCGCCAGGCGGTGCCCAACGCGGCCGCCCCGGTCGTGGCCGACGACCATAAACTGGTCAAACCCCAACTGCGCCATGACCTCGACCTGGTCCTGCGCCATCTGACGCTTGGAGTAGGCCAGGTGCTGGGGGTCGCTCGGCGGCTTGCTGCTGTCGCCGTAGCCGCGCAGGTCCGTGACGACGACGGTGAAGTCGCGCGCCAGGCGCGGCGCGACTTTATGCCACATGACGTGGCTTTGCGGGTAGCCGTGCAGGAGCAGCACGGGCGGCCCGCTGCCGCCTGTGACGCCGTGGATGGTTACTCCGTTGGCCTGGATGTCGAAGGACCTAAAACCCTGAAACATACGCACCCCCTGCTGAACTTGCGTCGGCGCCAACCGCTTCTAGCAGCATACTGAATTGTGAGGCCGTAGTCAAGACGGTTGACCCTCTCGGCTAGCCGCGCCGGGCAGAGTGTGTTATAATTAGCCACCTGGAACGGCTCTCACGTCAGGCTGCGCGAGGGGGGAGGGATACCGCCAAGCTCGCGGTGTCACACCGTATGACTGTCACAGTCCCGGCTAAACCGACGCGGTCAACCGCAGACCGCCTGTGGACACGCCTGCGCGCCCTGGTGACGGACCTGGCCGCGCCCGTGGCGGTGTTCGCCGTCTCGCGGCTGGGCCTGTTCCTGGTCGCCTACCTGGGCCTGGCGCTCATCCCCATCCCTAATTCGGGTCTGGCGCGGCCCTTCTGGGACAACCTGTTCCTCGACGGCTGGACCCGCTGGGACGGCGCGTGGTACAAGGGCATCGGACTACACGGCTACACCAACATCGCCAGCCCGAGCGGCCACACCGATACGGCCTTCTTCCCCTTCTACTCCCTGCTCATCTACCTGACCCACTTCGTCGTCCCCAATGGCTACCTGGCCGGGCTGCTCGTCTCGAACCTGGCCTTCCTGCTCGCCCTGTGCGTCTTCTACAAACTGGCCCAGCTCTACCTGGACGCGGCGGCCGTGCGCCGGTGCCTCGTGCTGCTGGCGGTGTCGCCGTTCGCGTTCTACTTTAGCGCCGTCTACAGCGAGTCGGTGTTTCTGCTGGCCGTGGTGAGCGCGTTTTACCTGGGCGAGCACCGGCGTTGGGTCTGGGCCGGGCTGGTCGTGGCCGTGGCGAGCGCCACGCGGGCCGTCGGCATCCTGACCGTCGTGGCCTTGGTTGTCCTCTACCTGACCAAGCTAGACTTCCAGTGGCGCCGGGTCAAGCCAGACATCCTCGGCCTCGGCCTGGGCTTCGGCGGCCTGGGCGGCTTCATGCTCTACCTCGCCGTCCGCTTCGGCAACCCCCTCCAGTTCATCGCCAGCCAGGACGCCTCCAGTTGGGGGTTCTACGGCATCGCCGACAGCCTGAATGACCTGCGGTCCGCGCTGTCGTGGTCGGCCCTGCTGGGTGGCTCCTTCGATGTCCTGCCCGTGATTCACCTGCTGTTCTTTGCCGCCGCCGCCGTCCTCGGCGCGCTGGCCTGGCGCACCGTTGGGCCGGCGTATGGGCTGTGGACCTTGCTGGTGGCGCTGGCCTCCTTCTCTGTCTTTGTCGGCATGGGCCGTTACGTCGCCACCATGTTCCCCGTCTTTATGACCGCCGCCGTCCTCCTGCGCGACTCCCGCTGGTATCACACGGTGCTCTACTTCAGCACCCTGCTCCTGACGCTGTTCACCCTCATGTTCACCCACTGGATGTGGCTCACTTGAGCCTAGCCCGCCGGGGGCGAGGGCATTCGGCATTCCGCCCGCAATCCTGTTATATGTTATAATTGAGACTATTGCGATTCCAGGGGAGGCCTCTGTGCGGATTGTTGTGGATGCCATGGGGGGAGACCACGCGCCGGGCGAGATTGTCGCGGGCGCGGTCCAGGCAGCGCGTGACTTCAGCGACGAGATTATCCTGGTCGGGCGGGAGCCGGAGGTCAAGGCGGCCCTCGGTGCGGATGCCGGACTGTCGAACATTCGGGTGGTCCACGCCAGTCAGGTGATTGAGATGGACGAGCACCCGGCCAACGCCGTGCGGGCCAAGCCCGACTCGTCCATGGCCGTGGGCATGAAGCTGGTCAAGCAGGGCGAGGCCGATGCCTTCGTCTCCATGGGCAACACGGGCGGCGTGCTGGCCGCCGCGCTGTTCGGCCTGGGCCGCATCCCCGGCATCAAACGCCCGGCCCTCTCAACCGTCTTCCCCACTCTCAAAGGCTTCACCTTCCTGCTCGACATTGGCGCCAACGCCGACGTGCGCCCAGAATGGCTCGTCCAGTTCGCGCTCATGGGCAGCGTCTACGCCGAGCGCATCATGGGCATCCCCAGCCCACGCATCGGCCTCGTGTCCAACGGTGAGGAGGACACCAAGGGCAGCGAGCTGGTCCAGCAGGCCCACGCCCTGCTCCGCGCCAGCCCGCTCAACTTCATCGGCAACGTGGAGGGCAAGGACGTGGTCCTGGCCCACGCGGCGGACGTCGTGGTGACGGACGGCTTCACCGGCAACGTCATCATCAAGTTCGCGGAGGCGCTCGGCAAGTTCATGAAGGGTATGATTCGCGAGGAAATCAAGCGCGACCCGCTCTCCATGGCCGGCGGCCTCCTGGCGCGGCGAGCCTTCGACCGCGTCGGCGCCCGCACCGACGATACCGAGTTTGGCGGCGCGCCGCTGCTGGGCGTCAATGGCATTGTGATCATCGGGCATGGCCGGGCCAACCGCGCCGCCGTCCGCAACGCGGTCCGCGTGGCCCGCCAGGGCGTGGAGAGCCGTGTCGTGGCGAAGATCGCGGAGGGCGTCGCCGCCTTGCCGCAGGCCGTCGAGGCGTAAACTCTTGTGACTGTCACCCTGAGCGGAGCGAAGGGTCTCGCGGCTGAAGGCGAGATGCTTCACTCCGTTCAGCATGACATTCGACTGCCCGTTCCCGCAGGATGAGGCAGTAGAGCCGAACGGAGAGAGCATGCGAGTTGTCACCAACGAGAAGCTGGTCGCGAGCCGCACACGCTGGGCGCGCTGGCTGATGCCCATTGGCCTCGTCGCCCTGTTGTCCGGGTTTATCTTCTCCCTGAATATTGGCAACGTCCAGGCCCAGATTGGCTCCTGGGTGGCCCTGGTCATCGGCATCTTCGCCTCGACCATCGGCGTCAACCTGGCCGATAAGTGGATGAGCCTGCCGCAGCGGCCCCGCGCCGACGAGAGCCTGGAAGCGTCGCTCAAGACCCTCGACGTGCGCCACAAGCTCTACAACTGGACACTGCCCGCCGAGCATGTCCTCCTGTCGCCCACCGGCGTGACCGTTCTCCTGGTCAAGAAGCAGGAGGGCACCATCCAGTGCAAGGGCGGCAAGTGGCGCAACAAGCTCAGCCCTCGCCTGTGGCTGGCGAATATCAGCCGCGACCGGCTCGGCAACCCGCCACGTGAGCTGGAAGGCGAGATGGACCGCGTGGGCGCCCTGCTCAAGACCGCTGTGCCCGACCTCGATGTGCCGGTCAACGGTGTGATCGTGCTGGCGAACCCCCAGGTCAAGCTGGAGATTGACGACTGCGGCGACAATATCGCCACGCCTGCCGACCTCAAGGACAAGTGGCGGCCGGTTGGGGCGCGGCGGCTGACCGACGCCGAGTTCAAGCGGGTCGAAGAGGCGCTGGACCAGACCGCCGAGCCTAACGCCGAGCCGGTGCCCGTCAAGCCGGCCCGCCGACCGGGCATGCCCAGCCCTACCCGCACCCCAACTAAGACCACCACGCGCGGCACGGCCAAGAGCACGGGTCCCTCGCGCTCGCGCGTCTCGGTGCGCTCGCGCTTCTCGCGTCCCACCCGCGCCAAGCCTCCCAAGCCCCCACGCGAGACCGCCGAGAAGTAGACCCAACGATCACCAGGGATGAGGTTTATTGCAGGCGTACGATCTTCAGACCATCCTCTGCCCCTGTAACGTAGGCGTAGCCGTTCTGGACGGCAATGGAGTAGATGGGGCCAGTGGCCGTGGTTGAGGTAAGTAGTCGAGGCGTGACGGGATTGGCGACATCCAGGATGGTCAGGCCCCCCCCAACGTACTGTTGTCCAACCCACCGCCCCGCCTCCGCCAAGTAGAGCAGGTTGCCCAGGAGAAAAACACCCTGGGCGGTGCCGATGGTTGTGTATACGCCTACTTCCCGAGGGTTCGATGGATCCGCCACATCAATGATGCGCACGCCAGCCGTGTCCGCCGCGACATAGACGTACTGTCCACTGGCGGCCACAGACCGAGCGTAGCCAGGAATTGGATAGTGGGCGACCGCACGCGGGGCCGCCGGATTGCCGATGTCATAGACATATAGGTCGGCGTAGGGTGCGATGGTATAGGCATAACCGTCAGCCACCGCCAGCCCCTCAGGCTCTTCAGGCGTGTCAAGGAACACGACGGACCGAGGCGTGGTTGGGTCCGTAATATCGAGGACACGCAGCCCTCCCCCCTGCATCGTATAGCCATCCCACCACTCGGTCTCTGTCATATAAACATAGTGGCCAACGAGGTTGGGATTGCCTAGCCCGCCAGGCGCCGTGAAGCTTCCGACCTGGTAAGGGGTGGAAGCCCCAGTGATATCTAGTATCTTCAGACCGAATATATCATCACTCAGATAGGCGTAGTTGCCCCGCACGGCCACCCCTAACGCCCAACCCGAAGTTGAGAAGCCTCCTACATCGCGCGGAATAGCCGGATTAGACACGTCAATCACTCTCAGACCGCCGCCCCCGGCCGGCACATACGCCTGGCTACCCCGAACCACGACGTTAAATGGATACCCTAGCTTATCGTAGTGTCCAACCTCACGTGGAGCGTCTGGGTGTGACACGTCAACGACCCAGATGCCACCAAAACGGTCGGCCAGGTAGGCGTAGCCACCGGAGACGACGACGGACCAGGGATACATGGAGCGCGGATTTAGCACCCCGGTCACGTGGGGTTGAGCCGGATTGGACACATCAACGAGGCGTAGGCCACCCCAATTCATGGCGACGAAGGCGGTGCTACCCGAAACAAAGACGCCAGATGCGCCCGCCACCCTATCTAACGCCACCCCCACCTCTTGTGGCGTGGTGGGGTCCATGACATCCAGAATCCGCAAACCGTTGCCATAGGCGGCGACATAGGCGAATCGGCCCACGACCTGCACGTCGTACACCTGCCCCGAACAGTCGTAATGCCCCACCTCATGTGGCGCAGCCGGATTTCCCACATTGATGATGCGTAGACCGCCTGGGCCGTCGGCGACAAAGGCAAGGCCGCTTACCGCAGACACACGATAGCTGTAGCCTGGGGTGTCAAGAGAAGCGACGGCGCGGGGCCGGCTCGGGTTAGCGATATCCACCACCTGGAGGCCCGAGGACCCGGCGGCGACATAGGCATAGCCGCTCGCGATAAAGACACCCTCGGCGTCATCCGGTGTGTCGTACATCCCGACTTCGCGCGGCGCGGTTGGATTAGAGATGTCAATGACGCGCAAGCCGGCCGACCGGGCGGCGACATAGGCATACGTCCCTACCACATCCATGCCCACCACGCGGTCCGGCAGCAGCAGCCGTCCCACCGCCTGGGGGCGGGTCCGGTCCGACACATCCAGGACTGTAAACTCGGGACCGACGCCTACATAGGCTGTGTTGCCACGCACGAGAACCGCGATCATGCTTCCGCCCAGCCGGCCTACCACTTCTAGCGACGCTGTGGTGGGCGTGGGTGACGGCGTCACGGTGGGGGTAGCGGTGGGTGTCCGTGTCGCCAAGGGGGGCAGCGTGGCCGTCGAACTGCTGGTCGGAGTCGGAGACGGGGACGCCTCAACCACTGGCGGCGGCGGCGCGACAGGGGTGTCCACCCCCACCATCCTGAGAACCCCCCGTTCCAGCGATGGCAGGAAAGCGCGGGGCGTCATCGGGCCAGGCGTCGTCGTGGGTACAGCTGTCGGACTCGCGGTCGGTGTTGGCGTCCTGGTCTCGACAGGCGTGCTGCCGCCCGGGGACGTGAACCAGTCGTCATAGAGCACCCAGTCGCTCACAGCATCGCCACGTCCACTGGGGTTGTTGCGGCCGTCCGCCGTTCCCGTGTCCCGAGGCCCGGTCGGATCCCCCCACCAATTCCGTCGGGCATCGAGCCAGACGCCGCTAACATCATTCCTGACCCCGTACTGGTTCCCCACGATTTGGGACTCATGGATGACTATGCCTGGGACATACGCCTCCAGGGCAATCGTGTTATTGGATAGAATCAAGTGGGATAGCGAAGCTGACCGGCCCGCCAACGAGACTACCCCATGATTATCCCCGTGGTAGTAGTTGTAGCCCCCGTAGCGCAGCGTAACATAGTCCAGGGTCAGCGACCCCGCTTCCTGTAACTCGAACCACCCCCAGTTTCCAGGCGCCGGACTGGTGGCTCGTCCATCGGCATTGGTATCACCGCCCGCGTCGTCGTCTCTGACTGAGGTGAAGGTGAGGCGTTGCGCCTCGGTTCCCAGCCCCATGACGGCGCCGAAAATGAGCAGACGCGAGCCAGGGTCAAGCTTGGCTACCACTCCCGGCTGGAACGAGAGCTGGACCCCATGCGGAATGGTGAGATCGCCTCGGAAGTAGTAGGGCGCCGGGGGGTAATTGGGGAAGGTGTAATTGTCAGCGGAGAGCGTGCCGCCAGGGATCTCAATCGCGTTCATCCAGTTGTTCGTCAGGAGAACGTTGTCGCCAATTCGTGGAATGGTATAGCCGCCAGCAATCAGCGCGGCCTGATTGTCACCGTGATAGTAGTTGTAGCCGCTGTAGCGCAGGGTGAGGTAGTCTAGCTCACTCGCACTTCCCTCTCCAAACTCAAGCCATCCCCAATCGCTTCGACCTGGTGTGCTGCCCCTACGATCATTGTTTGTATCACCGCCGACTTCGTCATCCTTCATTGACGTCAGATAAATTCTTTGGTCCCTGTTACCAATAGCGCGTAGCGTACCATTGATCAGCAGCCGTGTGCCGGTGCTGGATTTTACAATCGCGCCAGGGGCCAGGGTGAGCGTCACCCCACGGGGAATCACCAAATCCCCCCGCAGGAAGTAGGCCACGTTTGGGTAACCGGGAAAGAGATAGGTGTCAGCGGACAGCGTGCCGCCTGGAACCTCAATCCCGTTCACCCAGTTATCCGTTAACAGGAGGTTGGCCCCAAGCTGGGGTATCGTCCAGCCTACCGCGTAGATGGCGCCGTGGTTATCCCCATAGTAACCGTTGTAGCCACTGTAGTGGAGCGTGAGGTAATCGAGGCGCACGGTGCTAGTCGAACCGCACTCGACCCAGCCCCAGTTGCCCGGCCCTGGTGTACTCACGCGGCCGTCCCCATTCGTGTCCCCCCCTATGTCATCGTCCTTAATCGAAGTGAAGTAGATGCGGGCGCTCGGGCTACCCTCGGCCGTCAACGTGCCGTTGACGACAAGCCGCGCCATGTTCCCGAACTTGACGATGACGCCGGGATTGACGTGTAGGACGACACCCACGGGAACAGTGAGGTCGCTATCAATCCAGTATAGGTTATCGGCCGTCCAGGTTTCGCTGTCGGACAATGTGCCGCTCTTATGTACCACCGTGAGGCTTGGAGCGGCCTGAACAACGCGAGGTGACGCTACCAGGGGCCAGAGGGGCGCGACTCGATGAACCGAAGCGGTAAAGGCCAGCACAGTCACCAAGCTGAGGACGGCGAAAACTTGCCGGTTCATGGTCATCTCCCAGGCAACGCCCCTCCCAGCTGTGTCAACACCTGACCCATGTTCGAGAGGGGATAGACACCTACTTCCTGCCCCAAACCTCTATCGGAGAAGTTCAAAACCCGAGCGCACGCTCTTTCATAGATACGAATCGTTGTTGGCCGATAATGAGGTGGTCGAGGACCTGGATGCCGAGCAGTTCGCCCGCCTGGACAATATCCTTGGTCACGCGGATGTCGTCGCGGCTGGGCGTCGTGTCGCCGCTGGGGTGGTTGTGGACCAGGATAAGGGCCGGGTGGTTATGCCGAATCGCCTCGCGGAAGACCTCGGCCACGCGCACCTGCGCGCTGTTGACCGCCCCCTTATAGACCGTGCTGATACCGTGCACCCGGTTCTTGGTGTCCAGGAGCATGACGCGCAACTGCTCGTGGTCCAGCAGGCCCATCTCCACCAGGACCAGATTGGCGGCGTCGGCCGGGCTGCTGATGACCGGGCGGTCCTGGGGGCTGGCCATCGCCAGGCGTTTCCCTAACTCCAGGGCGGCCAGCAACTGACAGGCTTTGGCCTCGCCCAGCCCCTTGATCTCCCCCATCTCCTTAGCCGACGTGCGCGCCAGGCCAGGCAGCCCGCCGAACGTGGTCAGGATGCGCTGTGCCATCATCACGGCGTTCTCGCCCTGGATGCCGACGCGCAGGAGGATCGCCAGGAGTTCGGCGTTGGAGAGGGAGGAGGGGCCGTAGGCGAGCAG
>CAZFUK010000134.1:0-11043 GCA_964522005.1 uncultured Anaerolineales bacterium
GGCCGTGGGGGCCGTGGGGCTGGCCGGGCGCGACCCCGCCCGGCTGGGGCCAGGCGCCTGGGCAGGAGAGCCGGCCCGAGCCGGGCGCGGGGGAGGACCGACCGCGCAACGCCTCGTACATCTAATAGCCAAAGCCGCACCTGGCGCCACCGCCCGATGGGTTTCCATCGGGCGGTGGCTTTATCGCGTCTCGCCATAGGCTGGCGAGACGCGCGGCGTTTTGGCAGCAATCTTGCATAAGTATGTCTGGCAACGCCCTGAGTCATTTGTTGCTTGCTACGACACACCGCGTTAGACTTTGACTATCGCAAGCTACATCCCCCCTCACCAAGGATACGAAAGGACCTATGACCTCTATTCCCGTGACTCAGTCCCCGCGCTGGGGGAAGGCCCAGCCCTGGCTCATCGCCGGTGTCACCTTCGCCATCCTCTGCCTCGTCGCCTACTGGGGCGGCGCGGCGAAAGTGGACGCCCGCTTCTGGACCGGTGTCGTGATTCTGTCCGCGCTCGTCCTCGGCTTTGGCGCGGCTACTTGGTGGCTATTCCTCAGCCCCGTGCCGGTCGGCAAGAAAGTCCGACTGCAACCTCTCAGCCCGACGGCTCGCCAGGTCGTCGCCTTCCTGGCTACACTCAGCAGTCTGATGCTGATCGTGGGTGGGACGTGGGACGAAGCGTGGCATCGCCGCTTCGGCATCAGCGCCGCCATTAACGACTTCTTCTGGCCGCCCCACCTGATGATTTACGGCAGCATGGCCCTGACCTCGCTGTTCGCTATTGGCGGCCTGCTCTTGCTCTTGCGGGGGCGCGGTGACATTCGGCTGCGCTTCCGCGCCGAACCCATGATTGGCCTGCTGGCCGTCACCTCGGCCTTTATGGCCTTTTCCGCGCCGTCCGACGCGGTCTGGCATCAGGTCTACGGCCTCGACATTACGGCCTGGAGCCTGCCCCACGTCCTCCTCTCCACGGCCGGCGCGCTGGTGATGCTGACGACGGCGGCCATGCACCTGGCGCAGCGACCCGCGTCCGCGTGGCGCGGCCTGGGTGGGTTGCGCCTGCCAGAGGCTCTCGCCGCCCTGACGCTGGGCGCTGCGGTCATCGTCTTTACCCTCATTGGGGCCACGGAGTGGGAGGCGATTCGGGTGATTGGCGTTGGCCTGCCGGCGGCGTTCTGGGAGCGGCCGGAGTGGCTCTATCCCGTCGTCCTCCTGTCCATCGCGTCGCTGTTCGGCCATATCACCCTGCACGCCACGCGGCGTGTCGGGTTTGCTACCTTAGTCATGCTCATTGCCCTCGTGCTGCGCTGGTCTGTCATCCGGCTGAGTAGCGTCACGGTCGGTGTGGAAGACATCCCGGTCACCGGGCACCTGCTCCTGCTCCTGCCCGCCCTCGCCCTCGACGCCTGGTACTGGCTGCGGCGGCGCGACCCCCAGAGCAACGCGACGCTCGTGGGCGGCGCGCTCGTGTCGAGCGCCTTCGGGCTGCTGACCATCCTACCCTTCATCGCCACGACGATGGTCTTCCCCCGCGTCACAGCCGCCACCCTCCCGCCGATGGTGCTGTTTGGGCTGCTCATGGGGCTGTGGTTTGCCTGGCTCGGCAGCGGCCTGGGACGCTGGCTCGGCAGTCTCGGCGCCGGACAGGCTGCCCCCGTCGCCCTCAGTCCGCGCGCCGTGTGGGTCGGGGCGAGCGCGCTGGTCCTGCTGGCCCTGGTCACCGCCGCCTACATGCTGACGGCCCTCCCGCCGACGGCATAGCCGCTTGCTAGCCGACTGGATGTCGACAGCGGAGGAGCGCGACTCAGTCGCCCCTCCGCTTGTTTTATGCTAGAATATGGACAGTGACCCCGACGCCCTCTGGCTCTTTATCATCTCTACCCTATTCTCTCTCAGCTATGGAAGGAGTAAGCTATGGCAACCACCGCGATAGCCCAGCGCGCGGCGTGGGGCAAGCTGCGGCCCGGGCTGCTCAGCGCCGGCACGCTGCTCATCCTGGCCCTCGTCGCCTACTGGGGCGGCGCGGCCAAGATTGACGCGCGCTTCTGGACAGGTGTCTTGGTCCTGTCGGGCCTCATCCTGGCCTTCGCCGGCGTGACCTGGTGGCTGTTCCTCAGCCCGGTCCCGGCCCGCAAGAAGGCGCGACTGCAGAGTCCGCCGGCCATTGTGCGCCAGACCGTCGGCCTGATGGCGATTGTCAGCGGGCTGCTGTTTGTGGCGGGCGGCACCTGGGACGAGGTCTGGCACCGCCTGTATGGCGTGGGCGGCGCGGTCAACGACTTCTTCTGGGCGCCCCACAAGATGATCTACGGCAGTATGGCCCTGACCGCCCTCTTCGCCGTGGGCGGGCTGCTGCTCATGTTACGCGGGCGGGGGGACATTCGCCTCCGCTTCCGCGCCGAGCCGCTGCTGGGCCTGCTGGCCGTCGCCTCGGCCTACCTGGCCTTCTCCGGCCCCTCCGACGCGGTCTGGCACATCGTCTATGGGCTAGACATCACGGCCTGGAGCCTGCCGCACGTCATCATCACCAGCGGGGCGGCCCTGGTCATGCTCACGACGGCGGCCATCCAACTGGCCCAACTCCCCCAGTCGGGTTGGCGTGGGCTGAGCGGGCTGCGGCTCCAGGAGGGGCTGGCCGCGCTGATGATGGCGGCGGGCATGGTCGTGTTTACCCAGGCCGCCGCGACCGAGTGGGAAGGTATCCAGAGCATTGGGGCCGACCGCCGCCTGGTGGACGCCTTCTGGGCGCGGCCGGAGTGGCTCTATCCCGTCGTCGTCCTGTCGGTGATCGCCTTCTTCGGCCACGTCGCGCTGCACGCCACCCGCCGCGCCGGCTTCGCCACCCTCGTCGCCCTGGTCGCCCTGGCCTTGCGCTATCTGCTGCTCTCCCTCAGCGGCCTGTGGGCGGCGGGCGAAGCGCTGCCCCTCAAGACCCACATCTTCTACCTGCTGCCCGCCCTCGCCCTGGACGTCTGGTACTGGGCGCGGCGGCGTGACGCCGCTAGCTCAAACACCCTGGTAGGCGGGGCGCTGGTCGCGGCGGCCTTTGGCCTGCTGACTATCTTGCCCCTGGTGTCGGCGTGGATGGTCTACCCGCGCGTCAACGCGGCGACCGTGCCCGGCATGGTCGTCTTTGGGACGCTCATGACGCTGTGGTTCGGCTGGGTCGGGTCGGGCTTCGGCGGCTGGCTGGGCCAGCTCGGCGGCCACACGGAGACGGCGACCGTCCTCAGCCCCCGCGCGCTGTGGGTCGGCGCGGGCACCCTCGTCGTCCTGGCCCTGGTCACCGTCGTCCTCATGCTCACCGCGACGCCACCAACTGTGTGAGGCCCCCATGTCCCGTCGTCTCCACTATACGCCCCAGATTGACCCCTCTGCGTTTGTCGCGCCGACGGCCACGGTCATTGGCGATGTCGCCCTGGCGGAGGAGTCGAGCGTCTGGTTCGGGGCCGTCCTGCGCGGCGACAATGACGCCATCCGCGTCGGCGCCCGCTCCAATATCCAGGACCAGGCCATCATCCACGTGGACCCCGGCGTGCCCGTGACCATCGGTGCGGACGTCACCGTCGGCCACCGCGCCATCATCCACGGCGCGACCGTCGAAGACGGCTGCCTCATCGGCATGGGCGCCATCGTCCTCAACGGCGCCGTCGTCGGCGCCGGCTCTATCGTAGGGGCGGGCGCGGTCGTCCGCGAGGGCGAGCAGATACCCCCGCGCTCCCTCGTCGTCGGCATTCCGGCCAAGGTCGTGCGTCAACTGGCCGACGCCCAGGTCGAGGAAAACCTGGCCTCGGCGGCGCGCTACGTCGCCAACAGCCGCGCCTACCTGGCGCACCAACTAGGAAAATAGAGGAGAGCTGATCCAGCCTCCCTGCTTCTGCACTATCCTTTCTTAGGCCCCAGCCACTTCCATAGGTGGTCGGATAACAGCCAGATAACCAGCCCTGCTGTGTTACTCATCATGGGCCGGTAGCGGTTATTGTGGAACGCGGTGAAACGCCACTCGCCATTCTGTCTTGTCGCCAGCAACGTCTGGATAGAGACGCGTTCAGGTGATGGGGTGGATTTTCTGGCCGTGACGGTGCCGCCTGTGGCATGGAGCAGGGCGACATCAGGACCGAGGAAACGGACACCTCTGACTTGCCCCACGAGACGCGAGCCTTTGAGGTAAGTATCAAACAACTGTTGATGGGAGTGGGCAATATCCTCGCGTCCCTGCAAGTGAGACCCATCAAAGGTGATGTAATCGGCATCGTCGGTAAACAGCGCGCCGTAGGCCATACCATCCCCTCGGTTCCAGGCCTCCAGCAATTGCTGGAAGACCGCTCGGATGGCCGCTTCGTCAGTTGAGGTGGCTGTCGTGACCATGTTGGCATTCTCCTGTAGGTAGGTTATAATGGCAGTACCTAAGCCCCTTCTCCTCTTAGTTGATAAGATAATTCCGGGCTAATTATCTTACCTACTAAGACAATAACGTATGAGATTCTATGTCCAACTCTTCTAATTCCTCTGTCGATCGTCGTCAGTTACTGGAGACCCTGCATCGAGAGTCACGTCAGGCGGGCGCGATGGGGACCTTATTTAGCCAGACCGTCGCTGAACATGTCGGTCTCAACGCGACTGACATGGAGAGTTTGGACTTTCTGACTATGTACGGACCAATGACGGCCGGGCGGTTGGCCGAGATTACTGGACTAACGACCGGAGCCATCACTGGGGTCGTGGATCGGCTCGAGGCGGCGGGGTATGTACGGCGTGAACGGGACCCGCGTGATCGTCGGCGGGTCATGCTACAGCCCCAGATACATCGTTATAGCGACTTCGAACCTTACTACGACCCGCTCTACCAGAGGATGAATGAGTTGTTGGAACGCTACAGCGACGCCGAGTTAGCCTTTCTGCGGGAGTACTACCTTCAGGTCAACCACATATTCACTGAAGAGATCGCCAGAGTGCGAGGGATGGAGGAGACCAAGACGACAGCGACGTCGGAGGAAGGGTAACGGTGCACGTTGACCTGCTCATTGTCCACGCC
Organism: uncultured Anaerolineales bacterium; assembly: GCA_964522005.1. Classification (GTDB taxonomy): domain Bacteria; phylum Chloroflexota; class Anaerolineae; order Epilineales; family JAHCIE01; genus JAHCIE01. The sequence goes on from CAZFUK010000134.1 coordinate 5,029, forward strand.
GCCCAACTACTGACGCTGGCCGCGTCAGGCCCGCGCACCGGCCCGGCCCTGGCCGACCTGGGGCTGGTCGAGGACGGCGCGGTCGCCTGCCGCGACGGGCGCATCGTGGCGGTCGGGCCGACGGCCGAGGTGCTGGCCCAGGTGGACGGCGTGGCGGAAACGCTGGACGTCCGGGGCCGCGTGGTCATGCCAGGTTTTGTAGACGCCCACACCCACGTCGTCTACGCCGGTGACCGCGCCGCCGAGTTTGAGCAGCGCGTCCAGGGCGCGACCTACCTGGAGATCATGGCGGCGGGCGGTGGCATCATGTCCACCGTCCGCCCCACCCGCGCCGCGAGCCTGGACCAACTCGTCAGCGAGACCTGCGCTCGGCTGGACCGTATGCTCCGCCTGGGCACGACGACCGTCGAGGCCAAGACGGGCTACGGGCTGGACGCGGACACCGAGCGCAAGATGTTGAGGGCCATCGCCGCGCTCGACGCGACCCACGCCGTGGACCTGGTTCCGACCTACCTGGGCGCGCACGCGATTCCGGCCGAATTTAGCGGGCGGGCCGACGAGTATACCGATTTTGTGGTGGGGGAGTTGGCGAGGCTCAAGGCCGAGGGGCAGCCGATGGAATTCGTGGATGTGTTCTGCGACGCGGGGGCGTTTACCGTCGAGCAGAGTGAGGCCGTCCTGACGCGGGCCAGGGAGTTGGGCTACGGGGTGAAGATTCACGCCGACGAGTTCGCCCACCTGGGAGGCGCCAGTCTGGCGGCGCGGCTAGGGGCCGTCTCCGCCGACCACCTGGCCGTCACACCACCCGCAGAGGCGCGGCGGCTGGCCGAGGCGGGTGTAATCGCCGTGCTCCTGCCGGGCACGAGTTTCGGCCTGGGGCACACCCACTACGCCGACGGGCGGGCGATGGTCGAGCAGGGCGCGGCCGTGGCGCTGGCGACGGACCTGAACCCCGGCACGTGCGCGTGCGAGTCCATGCCCTTCATGCTCGCCCTGGCCTGCCGGGGGCTGCGCCTCCGCCCGGCCGAGGCCGTCGTCGCCGCCACGCTCAACGCGGCGTACGCCGTGGGGCGCGGCGACAGAGTAGGCAGCCTGGCCGTGGGCAAACAGGCTGACCTCCTCGTGTTGGCGACCGCTGACTACCGCGACCTGGCCTATCGGTTCGGGGGAAATGTGGTCGAGCGTGTGGTGAAACAGGGAACGGTCGTGGTGTAAGGCCCGGCTTTAGAACGCCCCGCTTGAGCAAGCCTGGAGTACGGTACCCAGGACCATGCCAATGACGACGATCAAGCCGACGGTAATGAGAATCTTCTCGTTCCGCGAGCGCTTGCGGGTTTCAGTACGACGCGCCATAGTAGACTACCTCCTGACCAGATTAGGCTCAATTATAGCACTGGCCCTGGGCCACTGCCAAAATCGGGCCGCACAGTACAACGATTTTCTCGGGCCGAAGATACGCTTCTGTTCCCCCGCCGACCCGCTCTAAGCCGCGCCTTGACAATCTCCCCGTTTCTTATTAAAATGCGCGACACTTCCAATCTTGCCGGGTGGCGCTGCACCCCGCCCGAGTATAGTCTTGTCCTGAGGAGGAGAAGAGTTATGAAACGAACCCAGTGGCTCGTCCTGTTGACGGCGCTCCTGATGCTCGCCGTGACCGCGGCCTGCGGTGGCGGGCAGACGGGCGCTCCGGCGGCCGCCCCGACTACGGCTCCGGCGGCCAAGGCTCCCGCCGCGGCCCCGACCACGGCCCCGGCCGCTGCCCCCACCCAGGCGCCAGCCGCCGCGAAGCCTACCGAGGCGGCTGCCGCGAAGACCGGCCCGACCGCGACGGTCAAGATTGTGTCCAGCCTGCCGATGACGGGCAGCTCGCTCGGTCAGACCCAGACCCTCGTCAACGCCATCAAGCAGGCGCTGGACGAGACGCAGAGCAAGGCGTGCAACGGCGCCGTCACCATCCAGTACGAGGCGTGGGACGACGCGACCGCCGCGCGCGGCGCGTGGGACCCCGACCAGGAAACGCAGAACGCCAACAAGGCGGCCGCCGACAAGAGCATCGTGGCTTACATCGGCACGTTCAACTCGGGCGCGGCCAAGCTGTCCATCCCCATCCTCAACCAGGCCGGCCCCCTCGTCATGATCTCCCCGGCCAACACCTATCCCGGTCTGACCAAGCCTGGCAAGGGCGAAGCGGGCGAGCCGGATAAGTACTATCCGACCAAGGTCCGCAACTACACCCGCGTCGTCCCCGCCGACGACTTCCAGGGCGCTGTGGGCGCGACCTGGGCCAAGCAGTTGGGCGCCACCAAGGTCTACATCCTGGACGACCAGGAACTGTACGGCAAGGGTCTGGCGGACGTGTTCGAGGCGTCGGCCAAGAAGATCGGTCTGCAGGTGCTGGGCCGTGACGGTATTGACGGCAAGGCGCAGGACTACCGTGCCCTCATGACCAAGATCAAGGGTCTCAACCCCGACCTGATCTACTTCGGCGGTATTACCCAGAACAACGCCGGCCAGTTGGTCAAGGACATGCGCGCGGCTGGCATGACCGCCGACAAGGTCAAGTTCATGGGCCCCGACGGTATCTTCGAGCAGGCGTTCATTGACGCGGCGGGCAAGGATGCGGCCGAGGGCGTGTACGTGACGTTCGGCGGCATCCCGCCGGCGAAGCTGGAAGGCGACGCCAAGAAGTGGTACGACGCCTACAAGGCCAAGTTCAACTCGGAGCCTGAGGTCTACGCCGTCTACGGGTACGAGGCCGCCAAGGTCGCGCTGGCCGCCATCAACAAGAGCTGCGCCAACCCGACCGACCGCAAGGCCATCCGCGACGCCGTCTTCGGCACCAAGGACTACAAGGGCGTCCTGGGCACCTGGAGCTTTGACGAGAACGGCGACACGACGCTGACCGACATGTCCGGTTCGCAGGTTAAGGCCGGCAAGTTCGAATTCGTGAGCACGTTGAAGTCCCAGTAATCGAGGTCTTCAGGTGGGCGTGAGGCCGTCTCACGCCCACCGTTGTCCCTTCTCCCTTCTAACCTAGAAACAGGTGGGCGTGCTACCCGGTGAGACCCTACAGGTCTCCCAGACCTCTAGGGTCTGCTGCCAGCGGCTGCCCCCGTTTCCCGGCATCAGCTTGTTGAGGAAGGCTTATGGCCACCACCAGTCCGACCGCTCGCACGGGCCCCGCGCTACCGGGGTGGGCGCGTAATCTCGTCCTCACCCTCCTCGTCCTCTATATTATTCTCCTGGTTGGACCGATCGCGGGCCTGGACGCCCCCCGTATCTGGCAGAGTATTGTGGCCGAGCCGAAGACGCTGGTGCAGGTGGCGCTGGTGGGCCTGGCGAACGGCTCCATCATCGCCATCATCGCGTTGGGGTACACCCTCGTCTATGGTATTATCGAACTGATTAACTTCGCCCACGCCGATGTGTACATGCTGGGCGCGTTTATGTCGCTGTCGGTGCTGGGGGCGCTGGGTATCAACCAGCAGAGCAGCGGCGGCCAGGTGGTGGGCGGCCTGCTGATTGCGCTGGTGGTGGCCGTCCTCTTCGGGGCGGTCGTCAACGCCAGCATCGAGCGCCTGGCCTACCGCCGGCTGCGTAACGCCCCGCGCCTCGCGCCCCTCATCTCCGCCATCGGCGTCTCCTTTATTCTCCAGAACCTGGGCCTGTTCTGGGGTGGGCTGCGCATTATCTTCCCTGTCATGGGCGTCAACGCCGCCGCGCCCAAGACCTTCCCTCAACTCCTGCCGGAAGGTATCCTGTTCCAGGACGGCCCGATTGTCTTCCGCCAGAAAGACCTCATCGTCATTCTCGCCAGTGTCGTGTTTATGATTGCGCTGCGCCTCTTCATCCAGTACACTCGGCTTGGCAAAGCCATGCGCGCGACGGCCCAGAACCGTGACGCCGCCAAGATCATGGGCATCAACGTGGACACCGTCATCGCCTTCACGTTCCTGCTGGGCGGCGGCCTGGCCGGGCTAGGCGGCCTGTTGGTCGGTCTCTACAACGGCACGATTGTCTTCAACATGGGCCTGACCGCCGGCCTGCGCGCGTTCACTGCCGCTGTGTTGGGCGGCATCGGCAATATTACGGGCGCCATGCTGGGCGGCTTCCTCATCGGCTTGCTGGCGGCGTTCAGCGATGTCTATTTCTCCTCGCGGTGGACGAACGCCTGGGTGTTCGCTATTCTCGTTGTCATCCTGATTTTCCGACCGCTAGGTCTGCTTGGTGAGGCCGGTGGGGAGAAGGCATAACGACGCACGATGGAGGACCTATGTCCCCAGCTATTCGCACGGGTATCACCGCCGGTCTACTCGCCTTGATTGTGGTCCTGCTCTTTGGCAACCTCTCGGGCGTTGTCCTGGGGCTGCTGGCGGGCGCGGGCGCAACGGTTTTGCTTGACGGTCGGGTCGAATGGCCGAGCCGCAATGCCGCCATTGTGGGCGGCGTCACCACAGGCGCGGTGAGCGGGCTGCTGATCCTGGTCGGCCAGTTTATCCACGACCTGTTCCTCATGCCGCTGGCGGGCCAGCCCGTCGCCACCGCGCCTGGCTCGACCCTCCAGGCCGGCCTGATTTCGGTCGTCCTGGCGGCCCTGGCGGGTGGCGTGGTCGGGGCTATCGTCACCCTGCCGGAGCGGCAGCGCCAGGTCGGCCTGCTGGGTCTCCTGGTCGCCTTCGTCCTGGTCTACCCTTTCCTGGACCAGCAGATTAGCCTGGGATGGACACCGACGCTGATCTCCGTCCTGATCTACGTCGTGCTGGCGCTGGGTCTGAACATCGTCGTGGGCTACGCCGGCCTGCTCGACCTGGGCTACGCCGCCTTCTTCGCCATCGGCGCCTACACGACGGGCTTGCTGCTGTCGCCCCAGGTGGGTATCAACTGGGACCACCCGTTGTCGTTCTGGCTGGTCATCTGGATAGCCGCCGGCGTCGCCGGACTCTTCGGCCTCATTCTGGGCGCGCCTACCCTGCCCCTCCGCGGCGACTATCTCGCCATCGTGACGCTGGGCTTCGGTGAAATCGTCCCGATTGTCTTCCGCAACCTGACGCGCGTCGAAATCAAGGAGCCGTTTACGGGGATGTGCCTGGTGGGCTGCGAAAAGGCAGTCAACCTGACGGGGGGTGAGGCGGGTATCAACCCCATCAGCCACCCGTGGCTGCCGTTCGTGGGCCAGTTCCAGACGGGGCGGGACCTCCCCTGGTACTTCCTCATCCTGGGCATCATCGCCCTGACCATCTTCCTGATCAGCCGGCTGCGCAACTCTCGCTTAGGCCGAGCCTGGACGGCCATGCGCGAGGATGAGTTGGCCGCCGCCTCGATGGGCATTGACATTGTCGGCACCAAGCTGCTCGCCTTCGCCATGGGTGCGACGTTCTCGGGCTTCGGCGGCGCGTTCTTCGCCAGCTACATCAGCGCCATCTTCCCCGGCGTCTTCGACTTCTCGGTGTCGGTCATCATCCTGTGTATGGTCATCCTCGGCGGTCTGGGCAACATGACAGGTGTTATCCTGGGCGGCCTCATCATCATGATGTCCGACCGCCTGTTCCTGCCCCAACTGGCGACGCTGATCAAGAACATCCTAAACACCAGCGTGCTACCCAATATCGCGGATCCGGCCATGAAGGACTTCGTGGCGACATCGGTAGACCCGTCCCAGTTCCGCCTGCTGCTCTTTGGCTTGACCCTGGTCATCATGATGGCGGTGCGGCCCGAAGGTCTCATCCCGAACGTCCGCCGCCGCGCGGAGTTGCACGAGGTGGACCCCGCCGAGGCGGCGGTGGCGACAGAAGCCAAAGCGCCCGCTAAGTAAGCTTATCCTATATCCGGCCTACTAGAGCGTCAGGAGAGTGCATGAGCGCTCAAGTTCCCTCCATTCCTTCCGTTGGCAGCGTCAATGGCAAGGTCCTCCTGGAAACCAGGGGCGTCACCAAGCGCTTCGGCGGTCTTGTCGCCGTCAACAGCGTGGACTTCACCATCCACAAGGGCCAGATCGCCAGCGTCATTGGCCCCAAC
>CAZFUK010000135.1:0-11042 GCA_964522005.1 uncultured Anaerolineales bacterium
CAACGGCTTGCATCTAGACCTCACTCTAGACCTGACGGGTTTCCAAAACCTGTCAGGTCTGTGTGTGCGACGAGGCGTTTGCCATCTTGAGTCACATGTGATAAAGTACGCCCTATTAAACCACAAACTGCCCCTGTCGGAAAGTTTGCCCTCGCGCCCACCGCCGCCGTGTCATGCTCACCCTTCGCCGCGACCCACAAGGAGGCCCAGGCTATGACGACCGAGGTGAAGCTCCACGCCGTGCTAATTGGCATCGACGCCTACCCGCCGCCCAACGCGCTGGCGGGCTGCGTCAACGACATTGACGCGGTCGAGCAGTTGCTGACGACCCCGCCGGGCATTGGCCTGGCGCAGGACCAGGTCCAGGTCCACCGCTTGTGGCTGCCCGACCGCGCGTCGGGCGGCCCGCAGCCCACCGACGAGCAACTACCCACCCGCGACAACATCCTCAAGACCCTCCAGGCACTGGCGGACGGCGACCTCCAGCCAGACGACCGTGTCCTGATCTACTACTCCGGCCACGGCTACGCCAAGCAGGCCCCCGGCTCCAACGCCTGGGTCGAGTCCCTAGTCGCCAGCAGCCGCACGCGACCGGCCATGATCTACGACTTCGAGGTCAACAAGCTCATCGGCCAGATCGCGGCCAAGACCCCGCATCTGACGGTTATCCTCGATTGCTGCCACTCCGGCGGCGCGACCCGCGACCCGGACGACGCCTCGCCCAACGCCAAGTCGCGCGTCTTCGAGCCGACGCCTGACATGGACCTCACGCTCCCCCCTGACGCGGTGGCCGGACAGCCTGGCGGGACGCGCGGCCTGGACGACGGCGGGCTGTTCCCCACGACGGACCCCGACTACCTGGTGGTCGCCGCCTGCCAGCGCGACGAGAAGGCGAACGAGGGCCAGGAGGGGGCCGAGACGCGCCACGGCTTCCTGACGGCGGCGCTCATGGCCGCGCTCCAGAACCGCACCGCCGAGCAGCGCGGGGCGCTGCGCTGGGCGGACATCTGGCCCACGCTGCTGGCCCAGATTGACACGAAAGTGACCAATCTGCGCCGCACCCCGCAGCACCCCTGGCTGCTGGGGCAGGGGGCGCGGCGGGTGTTCGGTGGGCCGTGGGAGCCAATGGACCCCGGCCTGACGGTGACGCGCCAGGACGGGGCGTACACGATTGAGGCAGGGGCGCTGATGGGCGTCACCGAGGGCGCGGAGTTGGAGGTCTACGGCGACCAGCCCGCCTTCTTTGCCGACCTGGCCGACCCGGCCAAGCGCGTCGCCCCGGCCGGCCGGCTACGGGTTACCAAAGCTGACGCGGCCCGCGCGGTGGCCGAGCCGGTGGGCGCGGCCTTTGACCTGCCGGACGGCGCGCGCGGCCTGCTCGTCCAGCCGGGCACGACGGGCAAACTCCGCGTCCACCTCACACCGCCGGTGGACACACCCGACCTGCGCCAATACCTGTCGGACTCGCCCCTGCTGGAACTGGTCCCGAACGGCCTGCCCGACGCTGAGGTCGTGGTGGACCTGCGCGACGGGCGCTGGGCCATCGGCAACGACGTCGAGAAGTACGTCGCCTTCGCCGACGTCGGCCACAAGCTGGGCCTGTATAACGCCCTCAACCACTACTACCACGCCGTCACCGTCCTCCGCATGGCCCAGCGCCTCGTCACGCCGTCGGCTTCACAGGCGTTGCGGGTGCGGATGCTGGCGTGCCCGCAGCCGCTCGACCCCACCACGGCCGCCGCCGACGCGCCGAAGCTGGCCGAGGCCGGCCGCGACGGCGACAACATCTACCACGTCAAGCCCCAGGAGGGCGTGATCTTCGAGATCAAGAATACGACGGCCAAGACCCTGCACTTCGCCGTCTTCAACTTCGGCAACTCCGGCGCGGTGTTCCACCTGACCAAGGAGACGCTCGCGCCGGGCGACCGGTTCTATGTCTACTCCGGCAATAACCTGGGCCGTCCGCTGCGCCCCAGCGTGCCCAAGATTCAGGTCAGCCCGGGCCGGACGTTTGTGACCGACCGGCTCATCGTCATCGGCACGGATAGCCGCGAGCTAAACCTGGAGGGGCTGGCCGCGCCGCAGTCGCTCCAGACCGTCATAGACAACACGCGGCGGGACTTTGACGACGCGACCAAGGACTTCGAGGACGAGGCCGCGCCGGGCGGGCCGGCGCCCTTCTGGACCGCGACCGTCGTGCCGTGGCGCACGGAGAAGGTGGGCTAATGGTCACCGTACAGCCGGGCGATACGCTTAGCCGCATCGCCTTTGAGAACAACACGACCGTCCCGGCGCTCATCGAGGCCAACGCCGAGCGTTATCCGGCCTTGCAGACCAACCCCGGCCTGCTCCAGGTCGGCTGGCTGCTGAATATCCCCGGCGTCTACCAACCGGGCGAGGCCGCCGCCCCCAAACCGGCCTACGCCGGCCTGCGCCTGGGCGTCGAAGAGGTGGCGCGCGGGGGCCAGGCGCCCGACGGCGTGCTGACCAGCCTCCAGCGGGACCTGCGCGCCCTGGGCTACTACGGCTCGCGCAACGCCGTCATGGGCCGCTACGGCCCGACCACGCTCGGCGGCATCCTGGCCCTCAAGTACGACCTCATACACATCTACCACGTCGCGCCGGCCGACATTGGCTACCCCGACCAGGACCCCGTCAGCGCCGACGACATGGCCGCTGCGTCGGTGGTCACGCCCGCCCTGGATGGGCTGATGCGGACTATGCTGGCGGGCAAGCCGATCAACGGCGTCCTGCCGTGGCTGCTGCCGACGCGGGCCGACGTGGCCGACCGCGACGCGCTCATCAGCGACCTGGTCTACGCCGAGTTCCAGGCGAGTCTCCAGGCGGGGCAGCCCTTCGCCTACCCCCTGTTCAACACCCTGCTGGGCAAGGAGAGCGGCGGGCTGCACTTCGACGACGACGGTAACGTCAAGTACGGCATTGACTGGGTCGGGAAGCGGTCGGGCGGTCAGCAGGACTACGCCGACGTGGTCGAGTTCAACCCGGACAACGAGTCGGCGCCCTGGATCATGTCGCGCGGCTGGGGCCTGACGCAGTACACGCCCTACCTGGCCCACGACCTGCCGCGCCCCATGCCCGACTTCATCCTGTCGGTGCGCGCCAACCTGCGCACGGCGATTGACCTGTTCCGCACGAAGTTCACCTATGGACGCCAGAACCCGTGTAACTTCCCGTCGCGCGAGGCCCCGTCCTACCGCTGCGCCGACTGCCTTGTCGGCTGGGACCCGCAGAGCTACAGCCGCGGGGACGAGCTGCCGTGCTCCTGGCTGCTGGCGACGTGGGCTTACAACGGGCTGAGCCAACGCGGCTTCGACTACATGGTGGACGTGGTGCGCCGCGTCCAGGCCAGCAGCCGCGCCTTTGTGGTGGTCGAGGAGCGGCCCGCGCCGCCCAGGCCCAAGACCTGGCTGATGGAGGGCTTCACGCCAGCCTAGAAGTGGACCCCGTATGCCGCGGAGAACTATTCAAGGGCCCTGGTTCCGTCTGGCCGCGCTGCTCAGCGTCATCGCCGTCGTGGGGGCCGTCGTCTACACGGTGCGCGCGACCAACACCCAGCGGGGGACGACGGTGTTCCTTATCATGATGGAGAACCACAACTGGTCGGACATCAAGGGCAACCCCTCGGCCCCCTACCTCAACGAGGTCCTCTTGCCGATGGCCTCCCACGCCGAGCAGTACTATAACCCGCCGGAGCTCCACCCCAGCCTGCCCAACTACCTGTGGTTAGAGGCGGGGCAGGACTTCGGCGTGCGCGACGACCTGCCGCCGTCCACGCACCACCAGGCCACGGCGCAGCACCTCACGACGCTGCTCGACCGAGCGGGCGTCACCTGGAAGTCCTACCAGGAGGGGATGGCGGCAGGGGGGTGCCCGCTCACGGACCGTTATCCCTACGCGGTCAAGCACAACCCCATGCTCTACTTTGACGATGTGACGGGGGGGAATAACGCGCAGTCGGCCTATTGCATCGCCCACGTGCGGCCCTACACCGAGTTGGGGTCCGACCTGGAGAAGGACAGCGTGGCCCGCTACACCTTTATCACGCCGGGGCTATGCCACGACATGCACGACGCCTGCGCCCCGTACAACGACGCCGTCAAGGCCGCCGACAATTGGCTGTCGCGGGAAGTTCCAGACATCCTGGCCTCACCGGCCTACCAGAACGGCGGCGTGCTGATTATCACCTGGGACGAAGGCGAGGGCGGCAGCGACGGGCCGATTGGCCTCATTGTCCTCTCGCCCCGCGCCAAGGGCGCCGGCTACAGCAACAGCGTCCACTACACCCATAGCTCCACCTTGCGCACTGTGCAGGAGTTGCTAGGCGTCACGCCCCTGCTGGGCGACGCGGCCAACGCCCCCGACCTGGGCGACCTGTTCAACGGGCCACTAGCCGAGCAGGCGGTCGCGTTGCCCTACATCGCTAAGGCCGGCCCGCCTTATTCCCTCATCCCTCATCCCTGACACACCTAAAGCCGAGGTTGCCGGTGGAGCTGTCGGGCGTGTTGGAGGAGCGGGCAGCGACGCGGTAGCGGTTACAGTATGAAGCGTGGCACAGGTAGGAGCCGCCGCGCATGACGCGCGCCGTGCCGTGGGGCGGGCCGGTCGGATTGTCGTGCGGGCCTTTGATGTGGTAGCGCGGGCTGAACCAGTCGGCGCACCACTCCCAGACGTTGCCGACGGTATTATACAGCCCGTAGCCGTTGGGCGGGAAGGACTTCGCGGGCGCCGTGCCCAGGTAGCCGTCCTCGACGGTGTTCTTGAGGGGGAAGACGCCCTGCCAGATGTTGCACCTGTGCTGGCCGTCGGGCATCAGCTCATCGCCCCACGGGTAACGCGCCCCCTCCAGCCCGCCTCGCGCCGCGTACTCCCACTCGGCCTCGGTGGGCAGGCGGCCGCCGGCCCAGGCGCAGTACGCCTGGGCGTCGTGCCACGAGACGTGGACGACCGGGTGGTCCAGCCGCTTCTCAATCTGTGACCCGGGGCCCTCAGGCCGCGACCAGCACGCCCCCTCGACCCGCCGCCACCACGGCGCCTCCACGGGGCGCGCTAAATCCTGGCGGGCCAGGCGCGGCGGCAGCAGCAGGTGAAACACAAACGACCAGCCGTAGCGCTCGGCCTCGGTCTGGTAGCCGCTGGCCTTGACGAAGGCGCGGAACTGGGCGTTGGTGACCGCGCCGGCGTCGATGGCGAAGGGGTTGACCCGCACCCGCCGCGCCGGGCCTTCGCCGTCGGCCAGGTAGCCGACCCCGTCGTCCGTGCCCATCAGGAACTCACCGCCCGGCAGGTGGACCATAGCGGGGTGGGTAGTGGGTCGTGGATGACCGGTCTTCGGGGGGTGGGTGGTGGGTGGGGGGGGGGGGGGGGGGGGCGTCGTGGGCGTCACGCGAGGCGGCGCAGCAGGGCGAGGGCATGGGACCTCGTTCTAGCCAAAATTCAGCTTGGGTATTATACTACTTTCATCATGACTGAGCCATCCTCCAACGCTTCCCAGCCCTCCGCGCCTCGCCTGGGTACCGAAAGCCGCTCCCTGCGCCCCCTGTGGCGCTGCTACGCCTATCTGCGCCTCTTTGCCCGCTGGCTCGTCGGCGCGTACACGGCGACGCTGCTCATCAACGGCCTCAACATCCTGGTCCCGCAGGTCATCCGCTGGATCATCGACGTCGGCATCCGCGAGGGGCAGGTCGGGACCATCACCTGGGCTGTCCTCGGCCTGCTCGTCCTTACCCTGGTTAAGGGCGGCCTCACCTTTGTCGAGGGCCGCTGGATCGAGCAGGCGGCGCAGGGCGTGGCCTACGAACTCCGCGCCCGCATCCAGGCCCAGCTCACCCGCCTGTCCTTCGCCTTCCACGCCCAGACCGAAACCGGCGAACTGCTGTCCCGGGCGGTCCAGGACGTGGAGCGCATCCGGGTGCTGACAGGCCGCGCCACCAACCGCATTGTCAACTCGGCGGTGCTGCTCCTGGCGACGGCGGGCGCGATTGTCTGGATGAACAGGAGCCTGGCCCTGGTGGCCCTGGCCGCCATGCCGCTGCTCATCCTGGTCGGGCTGCGCTACGGCCAGTTGGCGCGGCCCCTGGCCCTGCGCATCCAGCAGGCCGTCGCCAATCTGACGACGCGGCTGGACCAGAACCTGCGCGGCGTGCGGGTGGTCAAGGCGTTCGCCCAGGAGGGGGCCGAGATGGGCCGCTTCGAGGCCGAGAACGAGCGCTGGTTTAGCCTGGTGCGGCTCAACACGCGCCAGCAGGCCGTCTACGTGCCGCTGCTCAACCTCGTCGCCAACCTGGCGAGCGTGGCGATTCTGTGGTTCGGGGGGCGGCTGGTGATTGAAGGGCAATTGACGCTGGGCGAACTGGTGGCGTTCCTGACGTACCTCGGCCAGTTGGTTCAGCCCGTGCGCGTGCTGGGCAACATGATACCCCAGTTCGTCATGGGCAGCGCGTCGGCGGCGCGCGTCCTCGCCATCCTCGACGCCGTGCCCGACGTCCGCGACGCCCCTGACGCCTACCCCCTGCCGCCCATCGAGGGCCGCGTCCGCCTGGAAGGCGTCTCGTTTGGCTACGGCGGCCGGCCCATCCTCCAGGACTTGGACTTCGAAGCGCAGCCGGGCGAGGTAGTCGCCCTGCTCGGGCCGACCGGCTCCGGCAAGTCGAGCCTGGTCAACCTGATACCCCGCTTCTACGACCCCACCGAGGGGCGCGTGCTGGTGGACGGCCACGACATCCGGGCCGTAACGCTGACCTCGCTGCGGGAGCAGATTGGCCTGGTGCTTCAGGAGACGACGCTGTTCGCCCGCACGGTCCGCGAGAACATCGCCTTCGGCCAGCCCGACGCCACCGACGACGATGTGATCGCCGCCGCCAGGGCCGCCCAGGCCCACGACTTCATCACCCAGATGCCCAACGGCTACGATACGGCCGTGGGCGAGCGCGGCGTGACCCTGTCCGGCGGCCAGAAGCAGCGGCTGGCGATTGCCCGCGCCCTACTGACCCAGCCGCGCATCCTCATCCTCGACGACGCTACGGCCAGCGTGGACACGGCTACCGAGAGCCTCATCCGCCAGGCCCTCGACCGCCAACTGCGCTGCACCACGTTTATCATCGCCCACCGCCTGAGCACGTGCGCCCGCGCCGACCTCATCCTGATGCTGGACGCGGGCCGCATCGTGGCCCGTGGCACGCACGCCGACCTGCTGCGCGACTCGGCCCTCTACGCCGACCTCTGGCGCCGCCAGACCGAACTCGGCCAGGCCGCGTAGCGTTACACCAACCGTCAGCCTATCCTAATTCTTCCTAAACAAGCTATACATCCAGTCGCCTACGATAAGTGTTGGCAAGGCAATCATCATGGCTATAGTTAACGTACCTGTGCTTACGAGTGTAAGATTGAATGTATCTAGCCGGTGTGACACTCCCCAACGCCAGGCCAGGTAACTTGATATAATTGATGGGCCGAGAGCTATGATGATGTGTGGCAGTCTTAGAAGACGTAGCCTAAACATACTGTAGGCTAGACGTTCACTGACATAGAGTAACCATAGCGCACCAAGCCAGAACACAACAGCAAAGCAGATAGCCTGCGAGATTGCTGTCACCGCCCGCTCATCCGCCCCGCCTCTCGGGCCAGGTGGAGGTGGACTAAAATAGGTCAGAAAGACTAGCAGTGTCCATGCAACGCAGGGCGCGATGACTAGATTAATTACCACTAGTAAGGCTTCTAGAAGACCGTTCCTAGTCATTATATTTTCTCCGTCGTAACTATTGCGCCTCCTATGGAGAACGTATATAGTGCTGAAAGTGTTACAAGGGGTCAGCATCCAGGCCGGTTGTCAAAAGGCATTTAGTCGGCTTTGGGAAATGCAATAATGTCAGGCAGTCTCGGGTGCAGGGTGGCGGCCAGGGAGTTGGGCGATGCGAATCCAGGTAACGAGGGCAGGTACAAGGAAGAACGGCCACAACAGGAATACACTCGACACATCGGCGACTTCTGAGCTTGGAAGGACCACGACGCCTATCAGAAGGCGCTGACACGGCTGCTACGGGACTTGAAGGCGGAGGGGGCGAAGTAGGGTTTAGGCTAGAGCGAGCGATTCCTGACAGAATTAACAGAACTTGCGCAATTCACATTTCGCCGTGGAGGGGTAGGCAGATTCATTCTGACCCCATTCTGTTAATTCTGTCAAAAAGCCTCCCTGGAGAGTATAAACAAGGACGCTGCTGGCTGTTCCCCCCTCTCCGTTTCCGGACCGGGTCAGCCAGCAGCGTCTCTTCGGTAAGACGCGGAACACGTCTGCTCCATATGACGCCGGTCAAGCTCAATTGGATACGCTGAGGGGGAAAAATAACAGGCCAGATGCCGGGGGGGGAGGAGCATCTGGCCCGTGAACGGGCGCCACGCCAAGGAGGTGTCCGCCACGAGGGCGCGGCGTCGTGTTCAACTTACATACGCGGAAGTATGGACAAGGTTACGGGGTGAGACACAATTTGCTCTATCCTTCCGTCTGGGTCACGAACTGCCTCTCGTAGAGCAGGGCGTAGACGCCGTGCTGGGCGACCAGTTCGTCGTGGCGGCCGCGCTCGACGATGCGCCCATCCTGGACGACGCAGATGAGGTCCGCGTCGCGGACCGTGCTTAGCCGGTGCGCGATAACCAGGGCCGTGCGGCCGCTGAGCAGCCGCTCCAGCGCGGCCTGGATGAGCGCCTCGGTAACGGTGTCCACGTTGGCCGTCGCCTCGTCCAGGATAAGGATACGCGGGTCGGCCAGGACGGCGCGGGCAATACACACCAGTTGCCGCTGGCCCACCGACAGGTTGACGCCGCCCTCCTGGACGCGGGTGGCATAGCCGTCGGGCAGGGCGGCGATGAAGTCGTGGGCGTTCGCCAGCCGCGCCGCCGCTTCCACCTCGGCGTCGTCCGCGTCGGGGCGGCCAAAGCGGATGTTGTCGGCCAGCGTGCCGATGAACAGGAACGGGTCCTGGGGCACGAGGCCCATCTGCCGCCGCAGCGACGCCTGGGTCACGTCGCGCACGTCCACCCCGTCAATGCACACCGCGCCGTCGGTGACGTCGTAGAAGCGCGCGACGAGGTTGGCGATGGAGGTCTTGCCCGCGCCGGTCGGGCCGACCAGGGCGACCGTCTGGCCCGGCTCGACCAGCAGGTTGACGTGGTGCAGCACTTCGGGCGTGTCGTCGCGGTAGCGGAAGGAGACGTCTTCCAGGCGGATCTGGCCGACGATGGGCGGCATCTCGCGGGCGTCGGGGCGGTCCACCACCGTGGCCGGCGTGTCGAGTAGTTCGACCACCCGCTCGCCGCCGGCCATGGCCGACTGGAGCGTGTTGTAGAGGCGGCTGAGTTCCTGGATGGGCTGGAAGAAGCGGCTGACATACGAGAGGAAGGCGACCAGGACACCGATGGTCACCTCGCCGCCTGTCACCGCCTGCCCGCCGAACCAGAGCACCGCGCCTGTCGCCAGCACCCCCAGGAACTCGATGGTAGGCAGGAACAGGTAGGACAGCGACATGGCCTCGACGTAGGCTTCGCGGTTGGCCTGGTTGACGCGCTCGAAGCGCTCCTGGGCGGCCTGCTCCTGGGCGAACGCCTGGATGACGCGGATGCCCGACAGGTCCTCGGCCAGCCCGCCGACCACCGCCGCGATGCTGGAGCGGGTGCGGCGGAAGGCCGAGCGGGCGTGGCGCGAGTACAGCGCGGTGGCGACGGCCATGAGGGGCAAGACCACCAGGGTCAGCAGGGCGAGTTTCGGACTCATCGAGACCATGACGGCCACGATGCCCACGAGCAGAATCAGGTCGCCCACCAGGACAATCCAGCCTTCGGACAAGAGGTCGTTGATGACGGCGACATCGTTGATGACGCGCGAGACCGTCACGCCGACGAGGTGCCGGTCGTGGTAGGCCAGGGGCAGGGCCTGGAGGTGGCGCACGAGGTCGGCGCGCAGGTTGCCCAGGATGCGCTGGCCGGTCCAGTTGAGCAGCCAGGACTGGACGACGCTGGCGACGTAGAGGCCAACGAAGGCGCCGGTGGTGAGCAGGGCGATACGGCCGAGGCCGGGGAGGTCGCCCTGGGCAATCGGGCCGTCAATGGCCTGCTTGACCAGGTAGGGCGCCCACAGCGTCAGCCCCGACGCGACCAGCATGGTCAACACGGCCAGCCCCATTTGCAGCCCGTAGGGCCGCACGTAGGCCAGCAGCCGCCCTACGACGCGGCGGCTGAAGAGCGGCCCCTCGTCGCCCGTCCCGCCCAACTCGCGCAACGCCCGCCCCGGCCCGATGCCCAGCCCGCCGCCCAGTCCGAACGACATTTAGCCCCCGCGCTCGAAGTAGCCGGGGTACTCCTCGCGCAACTGGTTCATGCCCTCGATGAGCGGGTTGTCCACGAAGTCGCGGCTCTGGCCGTCCAGGTAGGGGTCGCGCTTGCGCTTGATGACGATGCAGTTGCCGAGCTTTTGCCACTGCTCGAACTTGTCCCAGTTCCAGTGCTCCATCACCCCGCCCCATGGGTTGGCGCGGGTGCAGCCAGTGTCGTCGTAGCCGACGACGGGGGCGAAGTGGCCGCTCTGGGCCTGGTTGATGTCCCAGAAGTAGAGGACGATGACGGGGTAACCCTGGTCAATGGACTGGCGGACGACCGGCTGGAGGAGGGTGGCCCCGTCGCCGGTGTGGATTTCGCACTCGGTGCCGCCCCGCTCGCGCATGAACTTCGACAGGTCGTTCATGAACGTGTAGCCCTTGAAGTCCAGCCCGTAGAGCATCGTCTTGATGAGGTCGGCCGGGATGTCTACGCCCGTCAGGTACTCCAGCACCATCGCCACCGAGGTCGGGCCGCAGTTGTTCTCGGCGTTGGGGTTGATTCGGTTGTCCTTCAGCAGCACGTCGGTCAACTGGTTCTTCAGGGGCCAGGGGCTGAGTTCGGGCATGGGCCTCTCCTTCTAAGGACTTGTTGAGCTTCTGTCTTACTCTCTTTTCCCTCCCTCTCCCTTTGGGAGAGGGTCGGGGTGA
Organism: uncultured Anaerolineales bacterium; assembly: GCA_964522005.1. Classification (GTDB taxonomy): domain Bacteria; phylum Chloroflexota; class Anaerolineae; order Epilineales; family JAHCIE01; genus JAHCIE01. The sequence goes on from CAZFUK010000135.1 coordinate 11,034, forward strand.
GGGTCTTAG
>CAZFUK010000136.1:0-3289 GCA_964522005.1 uncultured Anaerolineales bacterium
TGAACTACCGAAAGATTCGAATTATGGCTAGGAAGAAAGCGACCGCCTATGTATTCCTCGATACCAATATGTTCCTGGAATTCAAGGACTTCGATCAGATTAACTGGCCGGCGGTCCTCGGTTATCAGGAAGTATGCTTAGTCATCGCCCCCATTGTCCTCACCGAACTCGACAAGTTCAAGAGCGACAAGGGGAGCGACCGCCGACAGAAGCGCTCCAGAGCAGCGATCAAGAAGTTGGAGGCAACCGCTGAGACGACCGCCCCCGAAGAGCCTGCCTTGGTTCCCGGCCGGAGCGGCGTGAAGCTAATCCTACTCGCCAACTCTCCACGGGTCGCCGCTTATGCCGGCCTACAGCCTGAAATTGCGGACGACCATCTGATCGCCTCTATCCTAGAGTTTCGGGGGAGCCGCCCCTACATCTCGCATGAAGATGTTTTCCTCTTGACCGACGATGCCGGGGCGCGCACCAAGGCGCGACGCCACCATATCAAGCTGCACAAGCTTGATGACGCCTATCGGTTGCCCAACGAGCCCACAGAGGCAGAGAGAGACTTCGCCCGCCTCAAGCGTGAAGTCGAGGAACTGCGCAACCGCCAGCCCAAGCTAGCTCTCAGGCTCGTAGCAAATGACCAACAAGCGGAAGAGCTAGGAACTGTGATTGACCTTGTTCGGGAGCCAAGCCCAGAGCATCTTGACCGACTCGTGGACATTGAAACCGTCGCTACGGAAACGTCAGCGAAGGCAATACCGGGAGTGGATGAACCGGGCACTAAGGATAGTCAGGGCCGAGTTGTTCTCGATTTGGGAGCCATTAGACGCTTCACAGAGGCAACCGAGAACGCGGAGGCGAGTGACAGTTCAGTAAAGTGGGTGTCTAGATCTGAACTTCAGAAGTACGAGGCACAGCGCTGGGAGTACTTGGAGGCTTATAGAGAGTATCTTCCCAAACTAGGGAAATGGCAGCGACGTGTGGGGCTGCTTCGGCGCGTTGATCTGCTGCTGGTCAACGACGGCACCTTGCCGGCCAATGGCGTCATTGTCCAGCTATTCCTGCCTCATGAACTTCAAGCCATTGACATGGATAAGCGGCCTCGACGGCCTCGACCGCCCGAGCGCCCTGAGCAACCATTAAGTCCGGGTGAACAAATGAAGCGCGCCATGGAACAGACAGGCGCTATCTTAGCCCCCGTGTATACCTTTTCACGTACTTCTTCTCTACGTGACGAACCCGACGAGGAAGTTGCCGATATACAGCCTTCGGGCAAGAGCATTAAATGGAGAGTGGCCAAGGTAACCCACCAACTGCCTTACCCTCTAGCGCCATTTTTCATTGCCTTCCCTCCTGAAGAGGGAGAGCGTCGGTACTGTCTCACGTACCGCCTCCATGCGGACGAACTTGCGAAGCCAGTGGAGGGTACGCTGACGCTGGTTGTTACTGGCGTGCCCAAGGACATCACTCCTCCATCAGCTCCTGTTCGGAAACAAGATGAGTAATCCCCTTCAGAAACGTATTCACACCCTGGTGCGACAGACTCTGGCGGGCTACCCCGCCGCTTGGCTGGTTTGGTGCGACCCGCACGGCCACTGGCAGCCGCTGCTAGAGCGCGCCGCCCGCGACCAAGAGTCGGGCGGGTTCGGCCTCCTCTCCATCAGCAAGCGGACAGGGGGTGAACTGGGCGGCCCAGTCACCCGCCGCGACGTGCAGGACCGCCTCGACGCGGGTCAGTCGTTTGTCCTGCACGTCCTGGCCGGCCCGGAGGACCTGGGCTGGCTCTGGGCGCAAGCCCTCCTGGCCGAGCGGGTCTACGACCGTTCGCTGCGCGACCAGCTCACCGAGTGGGGCTGGAGGCCGCAGCGGTTGACGATGACCGACGAGGAAGTGGCGACGCTGGCCCAGCGCGGCCTGGCGCAGGACCCCGCCGAGTGGGGCGGGGGCGGCTTGCAGCCGGACACGGCCCTGCTGCTGGAGACGCTGGCCGGCAGCGCCCTACCCACCCCCGACGACCGCCTCATCCTGGACCTCACCGTCGAGCAGGCCGGGCTGCCCGCCTTCGATGCCGACCACCCCGACCGCTGGCGGACGCGCTGCCTGGCCCGCCTCCTGGTGACGCAGGCCCACGCGGCCGCGCCGGGCGTCATTCCCGAGGGTCACGAGGCCCTCCTTCCGGCCGCCCAGCGCGCCTTCGCCCTGGCGGTCCTCGACCGCTGGGTGGATAGCCTCCGTCTGCGGCGTAGCCTGCCCGATGCCGTCCAGGACGCCGACCGAGTCGCGGGCCTGACCCCGCTGCTGGCGGGCATCGGCCCCGAGCGCGGCCCCTTCCTCTCGTATGCCGCCGAGGCCGCTGTCTTTGCCAACGCGTGCGCGACGCTCGCTCGGCAGCACGACCGCGACCTGCTGGTCAGTCTCGCGGGCCTGGGGGACCTCTTCACCCGCCACAGCCAGGGGTTCTGGGGGGAGCGCCTGCCCTGGCGTGAGTTGGAACGGCTGAGCCGCGCGGCGTCTCGCCTCCTTGACGCCTCACCCGGCTCCGAGTGGGCCACACCGGGGCAGGCCATCACGTGGTATACGTCGGGCGGCTGGCGGCTGGACCAGGCTGGTGAGGAACTCCTGCGCACCCTGGACCAGCCCACGCCTGAGCTGCTGGCGCTCATTACCCCGTTGCGGGCCGCCTATCGCGCCCGCTGGGAGCGCACGCTTATCCAGTGGTCAGAGGTGTGGACGAGCGCCGGCTGCCCGGTCCCCGCCCTCACCACGGCGGGCGAGTGGCTGGCGAACCGGCTCCAGGCCGCCCGCCCGACGGCGATCCTGGTGGTGGACGCGCTGCGCTACGACCTGGGGGCGACGTTAGCCGAGCGGCTCAACGAGGCCGAAGGCGCGCCGCGCGCGACGGTGGAGCCGGCCCGCGCCCCCCTCCCCTCCGTCACGCCCCTGGGCATGGTCCTGGCCCTCCCACTGCGCGAGCCAGAGGTTCAGGCCGACATCGTGGACGGCAAGTGGCAGGCGCGGCGGGCAGGCGCGGGCGCGAACCTGAGCCTGGCCGCCCAGCGCCGCGCCTGGTGGCAGGGCGAGGCCGGCGTATCGCCTGAGTCTCTCCTGGACCTGTCCGAGCTGCTGTCAGGGACGGTTCCCCGTCCCGGCGTCGGGCGAACCCGTCTCGTGGCCTACGACGCGGCCATTGACACTCTCGGCCACGACGACGAGTTGGAGACTCAGGGCAGCGGGCGTATACTTGACCGCTACCTGGCCGCGATTCGCCGGCTGCGCGACCACGGCTGGCTGCGCATCC
>CAZFUK010000136.1:3299-10983 GCA_964522005.1 uncultured Anaerolineales bacterium
TCTGGTAGCGAGGAGCGTAGCGTCCCGCCGCCCGCGCCGGGCCCGGCCTATCTCTCGCGGCGCGCGGCGGCCTATCCCCTCAATGTGGCGCTCGACGGTCCAACGGGCCTCGCGCCCGGCGGCCAGTGGCGGGTCGCCGTCCCACGCGGCGCGGCCAGCTTCCGCGCCTACGGCGGCCTGGGCTACTTCCACGGCGGCGCCTCGCTGCAGGAGTGGATCATCCCCTGCGTGGGCATCGAGTGGCCGCTACAGGCGCGCCCCGTCACTGTCCATCTCCTGCCCGTCGAGCAGGTGGTGAGCCAGCGGCCTCGGGTGGCGCTTCAGGTGGCGCGTCCCAGCCTGTTTGTCGAGGAGGGGCTGCCGCGCCAGGTGGATGTTGTCATCCGTCACGCCCAGCAGCGCACCATCCTGTTCCGTTCCGACGGTGTGCCAGTCACCCCCGATCAGGAGAGGGTCTCTGTCAGCCTGCGGGTGGAGGAGGGTGTCACCGCCGAGCGGGGAACGCCGCTGCGCATCGAAGCGCGCGACCGAGCGACAGAAGAGATTCTCGACCAGGCGGACAGTGTCCTGATGATTGAGCTAGGGGCGTGGTAAGCGAGGCGGCCCATGACGCTGAACGGAAACCCTTTCGTGCCGGATGCACTGGACCGGCTGCTGTTTACGACTTTTCCAGGCCTGGTGATGCGCAAAGACCTGACGCAGGAGATTCGGGGGACCAGCAAGGCCCCCTCCTATGTCATCGAGTTCATGCTGGGCAAATACTGCGCCAACCTGTTCGACGACGACGAGGTGCGCGAGGGCCTGCAACTGGTGCATGAGGAGGTCGCGCGCTACATTCCACGGGGTGACGAGACCGAGGTCATCAAGTCCGAGATCCGCGAGCGTCCGCCGCGCCGCTTGATTGACCTGGTCAAGGTCCAACTCGACGAGCGGCTGGAGACGGGCGTCTACTGGGCCACTCTGATGACCGCCAACATCCCCAACGTCAACATCTCGCCCCAACTCGTGGAGAAGTACGAACGGCTGCTCATGGCCGGCGTGTGGTGCAATGTTCTCCTCAACTATGACGAGACCATCCGCTACCGCAAGCGCACCTACCCCTTCGTCATTACGCGCCTGGAACCGGTCCAGGTCGGGCAGGTGAGCCTGGAAGAGCACTGCCAGGGCCGCGAGCGCTTCACCCGTGACCAGTGGATTGACGCGCTGATCCGCACCATGGGCTACGAGCCAACCCACCCGCTGTTAACGCCCCGCGTCAAGCTGCTGTATCTGGTGCGGATGGCGCCGCTGGTGGAGAGCAACTACCACATGCTCGAACTGGGGCCGCGCCAGACGGGCAAGTCGTTCTGCTTCACCGAGTTCAGCCCCTATGGCGCACTCCTCGCTGGCGGGGCGGTCACGGTGCCTAAGCTCTTCGTCAGTAACACCCTGCCTCCCCGGCCGGGCCTCATCGCCCAGCGCGACGTCGTCGGCTTCGACGAGATTGCCGGCAGCGCCTTCGACTCTGACCACGATAAGAACCTCTATAAGAGCTACATGGAGAACGGCCAGATTAACCGGGGTACCCTGAACGTCGCGGGGGACGCGGGCTTTGTCTTCAACGGCAATATTGACTTCGACCCGCGCCAGGGGCTGGAGCGCGAGCACCTCTTCAAGCCGCTGCCCGCGTCCGTGGCGGACGACGCCGCCTTCCACGACCGCTGGGCGGCTTACCTACCCGGTTGGGAACTGCCCAAGCTCACGCCCGAGCTGCTCACCTCGCACGTCGGCTTCATCCTCGACTACACAAGCGAACTGTACCACCGCGAGCTGCGCCGCATCGGCCACTACGGGTCGCTGTGGGAACAGTGGTTCGAAGCCACGCCGGGGGAGTGGAGCGCGCGCGACCTGCGCAGCGTCAACCGCACCTTCTCTGGCCTGACCAAGTTAGTCTTCCCCTCGGGTGTCATGGGCAAGGACGATGCCCGCCTGCTCCTCAACCTGGCCCTGGAACTACGGCTGCGCGTCCGAGTGCAGCTCCACCGCATCGCGCCGCACGAGTTCCCGCTCACCGCTTTTACCTATCGCGATCGTGATACGGGGGTCGTGGAGTCGGTGGCTATCGAGATGTGAGCAGTTGCTTTCTGTAAATCCAAGGGCTGACTGTCTAGCACTAGAACGCTCTGCGCCTCCCCTTCCCGCTGCAAGTGCCCTTGCACCACCAGCAGCGCCGCGCTGAACTCCGCTTTCCGCCGTTCGTACAGGTCAGGGCGGATGATGAGATTGACCATGCCCGTCTCGTCTTCCAGGGTTAAGAAGACGTGGCCTTTGGCCGTCGGGGGCTTCTGGCGGACGACGACCTGGCCCGCCACGCGAATCACGTCGCCGTCGCGGCAACAAGCTACCTCCGCGCAGGTCAGGACGCCGGCTGCCTGGAGCTGCGGGCGGTAGAGGCGCATGGGGTGGTCACCTGGCGCCATGCCCAGGAGCTCCAGCTCCCAGCCCATGATCTCTACTTCCGTCAGGTGAGGCAACGTCGCCGGCTCGACCTCCGCTGCCAGGTCCAGGGCCTCCTCGCGGTAGTCCAGGGCGCCGAGTTCCCACAGCAGACCCCGTCGCCCCTTCTCTCCTCCGCATAGTTGGTCCATCGCCCCGCTCCGCGCCAGGTTCTCAACCAGGGCGCGTGGCAGGCGTGTACGTCGGCACAGGTCCGCCAGGCCCTCAAATGGCCGCTCGCCCCGGGCGTCCAACAGCCGCTGTTGGGCGGCGGGGCCAAAGCCGTGCAGGTAGCGCAGGCCGAGACGGACGGCCTGACCCTCGACGGTGCACTTGTCGGCGCTACGGTTGACGTCGGGGTGCAGGACCTCGACGCCGTGCCGTCGGGCGTCACCCATACAAACGGAGGGTGAGTAGAATCCCATCGGCTGCATCGAGAGTAACGCGCAGTAAAATGCCGCCGGGTGGTAGACCTTGAGCCAGAGCGACTGGTAGGCCAGGTGGGCGAAGGCCGCCGCGTGCGACTTACAAAAGCCGTACGAGGCGAAGGCGGCCAGCTGGTCGAAGATGGCATCTGCCGTCGCCTGGTCTATACCGTTGGCAGCTGCGCCGTCGAGGAAACGCTGGCGGAGGCGCGCCATCTCGGCGTGGGAACGGTGGCGCGACATGGCGCGGCGCAGGCCGTCCGCCTCGCCGCCGGTGAACCCTGCGACGGCCATCGCCACCCGCAGCACCTGCTCCTGGAATAGGACGACCCCCAGCGTCTCGCTCAACACTGGTTCGAGGGAGGGGTGGGGGTAGGTCACTGGCTCCAGGCCCGCGCGGCGGCGCAGGTAAGGGTGGACCATGTTGCCCTGGATGGGACCCGGCCGCACCAGGGAGACGGCAACCACGATGTCGTTGAAGCAGCGCGGCTTGAGGCGGGGCAGCATCGAGACCTGGGCGCGTGACTCAACCTGGAACGCGCCGACGGTGTCGCCGCGCTGCAAGAGGTCGTAGATGGCCTGGTCGTCGAGGGGCAGCCGCCCCAGGTCAGGCTTCTCCCCCGTCTTTGCCTCAATCAGCCGCACCGCCTCGTCCACCAGCCCCAACATCCGCAGGCCCAGCAGGTCCAGCTTGATCAGCCCCGCGTCCTCCACGCTGTCCTTGTCCCATTGGACCACAACCCGCCCTGGCATGGTCGCGGGCACGACTTCGACCAGGGGCGCGGCGGTGATGAGCATGCCGCCGCTGTGGATCGAGAGGTGACGCGGCACGCCTTCCAACTCGTGGCATAGCTCCCACAGGAGGCGGTGGGGCGTCGTGTCACTCCCCGTGTCCACCTCGCGCTCGACTCGCTCCCGCGTCAGCCGCTCCACCAGGTCTGGCGCAAGCCCCAAAGTCCGCCCCACATCGCGTAACGCCGACCGCTCGCGGAAGGTGACCACGTTGCAGACCATGGCGGTGTGCTCGTCGCCGTAGCGGCCGTAGACATAGCCAATGACCTCCTCCCGGCGGTCGGCCGCGAAGTCAATGTCAATGTCGGGCATGGTGCGGCTGTCCTCGGACAGGAACCGGTCGAAGAGGAGGTGGTGCGCCAGGGGGTCGACCGGGGTAATATCGAGCAGGTAGGCGACCAGCGAGTTGGCGGCCGAGCCGCGCCCCTGGTAGCGGATACCCCTCGCCTGGGCGAAGCGGACGATGTCCCACACGATGAGGAAGTAGCCAGCCAACCCCGTCGTCTCGATGACATCTAGCTCGCGCGCCAACTGGCGGTTGGCCTGCGGGGTCACCGGGGCCAGCTTGCGGTGCAAGCCCTGCTGGCACAGGTCGTAGAGGAAGCTGAAGGGGGTATGGCCCGGCGGGACGGGGAAGGCGGGGAGACGCTGGCGGCGGAAGTCGAGGGTCACCTGGCAGCGCTCGGCGATGGCGAGGGTGTTGCGCAGCGCCTCGGGCAGGCCCGCAAAGAGCCGCGCCATCTCGGCCGGCGGCTTGAGGAAGTACTCACTGTTGACGTGCAGGAGACCCCGCACCCGCGCTTCGTCCCGCGAACACAGGTGGCGAATGCTGACGAGGACGTCGTGCAGGCGGCGCTCGGCGCGACGCGCGTAGTGGACGTCGTTGGTGGCAACGAGAGGGAGCCGCAAGCGGTCCGCCAGGTCCACCATCTCACGCACCCGGTGGCTTTCCCCGGGCAGGTGGTGGCGTTGGAGCTCGACGTAGAGATGCTGAGGGCCGAAGATGTCGAGGAGACGCCCCATAAGAGCGTCTGCATCTCCGGTAGCACTCGCTCCAAAAGGCCCACCGCCTGCCAGGGCGATGAGGCCCTCCCGGTGGGCGTTGAGGGTCGCCCAAGCCAGGCGCGGAGCCGTCTTGCCCGGCCAGGGGTCGGCGGGGAACTGGTCGGCGCCTCCAAGGTGGGCCGAGGACAGCAGGCGGCAGAGGTTGGCATAGCCCGCCTGGGTCTCGGCCAGCAGGACCAGGCGCCCGCCGTCTGCGAGGGTGACTTCACTACCGAGGATGGGCTGCAAGCCGTGGGCGCGGGCGGCGGTCGAGAAGCGCACAGCCCCGTGGAGGCCGTCGTCGTCGGTGAGGGCCAGGGAAGGCATGCCCACGGCGACGGCCTGCTCGACCAGGGCTTCGGGGGAGGAGGCGCCGTCGAGGAGCGAGAAGTAGCTGTGACAGTGGAGTTCCACGTACATGTCAGTTGTAGAGACGGATCAACCACCAGTTCTGAGTACCACCGTCATGGGCCACGAGACAGAGGAGGCCGCTGCGCGTGGCGAGCTTGATGTAGTCCCGCCAGGCCTCGTCGTCGGTGCGCCACCACTCCTCACTCGCCCGCCAGCGGTCGCAGATACGCTCGACGAGATGCCGCTCGCCCAGCCAGACGAAGCTAAGGGGCTTGCCCTGGTCCGTCGCCGTCACTGCGATCGGCTCACCCTCACGCCACAGGCGGCCGGTCACGACGCCCACTCCTGCCACTGGGCGCGCCGCTCGACGCACAACGCCCGAGGGTCCACCACGCGGGCGCGGCGCAGACGCTCCGCGCCAAAGCGCACCCGCCACTGCTTGACCAGGTCCGTCTCGGTACGGGGCGGGGTAGCGGTGGGGAACAGACCCAACTGGGTCCCCGCCACGTCCTGGATCTCGCTCAACACGAGGGACAGCCCGGTCACGGGCGCCTCCCACGCCCCGCTCTGCCAGCGCCCCGCCAACACTTGAGCGAAGCGGGCGCGGTCGGCACTCGGCGTCGGCAGCCTCCAGACATCCACCGTCTGTTGCCCCGTGGGGTCAGTGCGAGTCGCTGTGAGCGCCTGGGCCGCCTGGAAGCGGTCCTGCAACCAGGTGATCGGCCCCTCTAGCAGCCGGATGGCTTCCAGGAGGAGAGGCGGGGCTGCCTCGATGGGGTACTCGAAGTCCGTCGAGACGGTTAGCGAGGGGCGACGCTGACGCGGGATGACGGGCCGCTCGTCCCGTCCCCTGGCCCACTGCTGGGCTAAGCGGCCGGCCTGGCCGAACTGCTGGAGCACGGCGCGCGAGGGCAGGTCGGCATACTGGCCGAGGCTGTGGATACCGAGCAATCGCAGCCGCAGTTGGTTCTCGTCGGGCAGCGGCAGGAGATCGACCGACAGCGGGCGGAGGAAAGGCCGCTCTGCCGCGCCCAGGACCACGCGCACCGTACCGGGTCGGGTATGGTGAGCGGCGGCGTGGGCCGTGAACTTCCCACTGTCGCAGCCGAGGCTGGGTTGGAGGGCTGTTCCAAAGACCTGGCGGACGCGCCGTCCCAGGTCCTGGCAGAAGGGCAGCGCCGTCCGCTCGTCCAGGTCGGGTACGTCCAGGTACGCGCGGCCTAGCCCCAGCGGCTCGACCCGATCCGAAAAGTCGTCGAGGAGGGCGAGGAGCGCGTCGAACTCCGTTGCGAGGGCGGGCAGGTCGGCGTCGTGGAGGTGGAGGTCGGGACAAGCGACCTGCGCCTGACGGGGTGTCTGCCCTACCCTCACCCCCGCTTGAAGGGCGGGGGGAGTGGCATCAAGGACACGGCCTTCTGGACCGACCAGCGCCAGGGGTCTCGCGGCCAGACTTGGCTCCACCCGCGTTAGCAGCGCCATGGGGAAGGCGGGGACGGCGCAGTTGAGGATGGCCATGGGCTAAATTCCATCCCCTCGGACCGTGCCGTTGAAGAGAATGTCAAGGGTCACGCTCTGGCGCTCCGGTCCGAGCTTGTTCTTTTCGACCGTCACCTCGGCGCGATAGCCACGAATATCAGGACCCCGTGTATGCCAGCTCTCGCGGCGGAACGCGAGGCGAACGGCGGCGTGATGCGCGAGCGCCGAGTGGGCCGGGTCGGTCCAGCCCGTGAGGCGCGCGCGCCAGTCAAGCGGTTGGTCCAGGACGACAAAGGCGACATGGGAGCGGGCCAGGCGCGGGATAAGCTGATCCAGGGTGGCGGCGGCATACTGGCGCGTCGCGGCGTCGGCGGCCAGGGCGGGCCAGGCGTCGAACAGGACGGCGGCTAGTTCGTGGCGGTCGGCCAGGTGGAGCGCCATGTCGAGCGCCTGACGGCTATCGGCCGGGCGGGCGACAAGGAGATGGTCCAGGTGGACCCCGCAGCGTTGCAGATAGTCGGCGTCGCACGTATCCGAGAGATCGATATACGCGACGGAGTGCTTAGCCCGCCCCTGGGCCTGAGCGAGGATGAGCGCCGCCAGGGTGAACGCGCCCGAGGTGGGCGCGCCGGTCAAGACGGTCACCCGCCCCCTCGGAATGCCGCCAATCCCTAGCGCGCTATCCAGTTGAGGAAAGCTGGTGGAGATATGCGGAACGGTGGCCGAAGTCGACACGCCCTGGCGTATGGCCTGCGGCCCGTGGCGCTGCTGGATGATGGTGATGGTATGGTCGAGACGCTCGCGGCGCGACTTGCGGGCCGGCATGCCCTTGCTCCTGACATCTTAGCCCCTCCAAGGTAGACGACAGCAACAGGTGTCAGGAGTCATTGTATAGCACATATGTTCGTCTCGTCAAGGGGTGTAGCGTGAATTTTAGGTTATAGGTTATATCCAAGCGGGGCAGGGCTTTTTCGCCCGTCTCTCATACAACCAAAGGGGGGCCGCTTGACAATATTACGACCAGCTGTACTATAGTAAGTAGTCTGAAGTAAGTAGTCTGACTTTTGCTCCACAAAATGCCACCTCGGCCGCCTATATTGCGCAATTACTTACGGTCGAGC